>CAWVVG010000106.1:0-9824 GCA_963932775.1 uncultured bacterium | reverse complement strand
GAGATTGGCGGTGGCTCCATTCGTATCCACGACGCCGGTATCCAGGCTCAGATCTTTGAAGCCCTCGGCCTCTCCGATGAAGAAGCCCAAGACAAGTTTGGCTTCCTTATGAATGCCCTGAAGTACGGTGCACCCCCACACGGTGGTCTGGCCATGGGCTTTGACCGCTGGTGCATGTTGCTGTGCAATACCGAGAACATCCGCGATGTCATCGCTTTCCCGAAGACCACGACCGCCCAAGACTTGATGGCCGGTTCACCCAACTTGGTGGACCCAGTTCAGCTCGACGAGCTGTACGTGCGCAACACCAACGACTGAGTCACCGCAGCTTAGCCGTTCTCCGCTGCCCACACGATTCCAGCCACCACGCCCATGCCCAAGAGCACGGCCAGGGTGATCTTCACCCAGCTGTACGGTGCGGTGCCGTTCATTTTGCCGGTCACGCCGTTCACAACATAGTGAAAGGTCTTCTCTTTGTACCGGTAGGCACTGAGCCAGACCGGTACCAGACAGTGCTTGAAGGTCTTGTCCCAGGTCTCGGTATCCATGGTCAAGGACCGGTAGGTGTCGCCAGGAATATCGGACACCACCTCACCGCGGATGACACTTCCCATGCCCGACCGACCAATCTGCCAGGCGTCATCCAGGGAAATCTGGTACCGCTCAGCGATGAAGCCCGCCAGAAACTGAGCCTGGTACGGAACCAAGGCACTGGTATCGTAGGGAAGCAGCCCCGTGAACAACTCCTGGGACAAGCCACTGGAAGCCTCCACCAGCCAGTCATCAAATGACCGCCGCACATTGCCTGAGCGCCACTCCCAGCGGGTCCTTCGCTGCCGTCGGCTCTTTCCATCGGACCCAGTAACGGTCACATAGTAATGAAAGCCCGCCTGTGCGTTCCAGTCCGTAGACGACTTCATATCGAAGGTGAATATGGGAATGTACACGCCCTTGAGTCCATCGAGTCTCGATGTACTCTTGAGATCATTGGGGCGAAACCAAAGAGACTTCACCCAGGTACCGAAGCTGTCCTTGGCCTGGTCCTTTTCTATGGCGAAGGGAAGCAGACTCTCTGGACGGAGCATGTCTTCTTTCGTGGGCTGAATTTCGAGCTGGTTCGTACCACAGAAGGCACACGATGTCGCCGTCACGTGGGGCTCAACCGCGGTGAATGCCGAACAATTCTTGCACTGGAACTCCACAACCTCGCTGGCCCAGCCCACCGGTGCATTCTGAAGCGCAGACTCCAGGTCATACTCGATCACCGCCGGGGGAGCCTCTCCCTCTTTGGCCGTGGACTCGATCGTGGTGGTGGAGCCACAGTACGGACACTCCAGCTCCCCCTCTCCGGGAGAAAACTGAAGATCCGCATTGCAGCCCGAGCAAGGAAAATTGCTCATTGGTACCTACTCAGAGTCGATCGGTGGGGGCGGTGGCGGAGCCTCAGTCGGCGGCGGAGGTGGCGGTACAAGACCCGCCACATCGGGCACGTCGGACCACGACTTCCACTCGGGCCAGCCGGCTGCCCAGACATTGTGGGCTCCCGTGTGATTGGCCGAAACCAAGCCAGCAATCTGTGCGGCGGTGTACTGACCTGAGCCGCCCACGCCGTTGTAATGGAAGGTCGGTGCAGCCGGAGCCTGTGGAGGTATGGCTGCACCCGGTGCCGGCGGTGGCTGCTGAGAGCCCGCCATTTGACCGGCCACCATCTGACCCATCGCAAGCCCAATGCCCGCTTCCATCATCTGATTTCCACTCCCGCCACCACCACCGCCGTCGGCGGCAGCCTTAATGGCATCCGCTGCCTGCATCTGGGTGTAGTTCTGGATGCCACTGCCGATTCCGAGCATGGCCATGCTCTGACGCTTGCGAAAGGCATCCTTGACCTCATCGGGCAACGAAGCGCTCTGCACCACAAAGTCGGTAAGATTAACTCCGAGATAGTCCTCAAACCAGGCGCCTCGCTGCTTAAGCATGGCCTCGCCCAGCTCATCGAACTGCCCCATTAGCTGCCCCAACGGAAGCTGGGCTTCGTTCAGCATGTCAGAGAAGCCACTCACCAGCTTGCTGCGGAGCTTGCCCACCAATTCATCGACGGTCACCTCGCCATCGGTGGAGATCACTTCCCGAAGAAACACATCGGGCTTGGAGATCTTGAAGTCGTAATGCCCATGGGCCCGCACCTCGATCAGACCGAAGTCTCCCGATTGATACATGATGGGGTTTTGAGTTCCCCAGCCCTTGTTCGTGAACTTCCGGGTGTTGATGAAGTAGACATCGCCCTTGTACGGGTAGTTGAACTGATAGGCAATGGAGTCGAAGAAGCCCGTGATCGCCGGTGTCTTGGTGGAGAGCTCGTAGGTCCCTGGCACAAACACATCCGAGAGCTTTCCTTCTTGGACGAACACTGCGGCCTGCCCCTCTCGAACAACCAGCTGGCCTCCGTCCTGAATCGCCTTGTTGAAGACAGGGAAACGCCAGGAAACGATGTCCCTATCGTCACTGGTCCACTCGATGACATCCAGGAACTGAGCCCCGACATGTCCTTTCAATTTATCAAAAATACCCATCTTCCACCCCTAGCCCATTGCGCATCTCAAATGATACGGAGCCAGAGCATACAGTATTTCACTCAAATCGTACGCTGCTCTGGGGAACAAACACCATGACTGGTGAACCGGCTTCAACCATGCGGTCCACAACAGGGGTGACCAAGGCCGTGGGTCGGCCGGCTTCCCGGCGAAAGTCCCCCTCAATATCGGTCACGATGATGTGCTTTGCATCCATCGCAGGGACCCGAGAGAACACCGCGTCGTCGTGTCCAAAGGGTACACCGACCACAACCCAGCGTGCCCCTCCAAAACGGGTGACCACGTCTGCTGCCCAGCCCACATCGGTATCGCCGTGAAACGAGCGACCCAGATGAACCAAGCGGTCTCCATTTGCGAAAGTCAGCTGCCATACGGTGGCGACGTCCGGGCGACGCTTGGCAACCCAACGACGAACCGCCTCACCCGGTTGACGGACAGCGGCGCCGAACCGAATCCGATTGGGATCTCGCCTCGGTGGTTCATACGGTAAGCCTTCAAATCGTACGCCATCGATCTCGGTGCAGACTTGACCCTGACCATTGGCTCGCACCACGGTTGGGAACCCCACAGCCCGCTCAGGGGAGAATGGGTCTGCACCGGTCAACACCACGATGTCGTCGTGTTCCAGCGGTCCCACCGGATCGAATCGAATCCGGCGACCCGGTCGCTCGACTATCAGGCCCGCGTGTCCTTCGTGAACGATGCGTAGGCTCCAATCACATGCCGTCATACCAATACCTCCGCCAACAAACCGACCGCATAATTGAGGTCTTCTTCTTCGATATTCAAGGGTGGAGCCAGGCGAATCACCTGTCCGTGGGTCTCCTTACAGAGCAAACCACGCTCCATCAGCTGCTCACAGAATGCTCGAGCAGGCCCAGACTTCGAGCGAATCTCGATGCCCACCAACAAGCCTGCGCCTCGGACTTCAGCCACATGGGGCGAGTTTAAGTCGCGAATCTTGGCCATCAGTCTGCCACCCAGGCGATGGGCGCGTTCGGCCAGTCGCTCATCAACAATGACGCTGAGGGATGCAAGAGCCACCGCGGCACCGAGGGGGTTGCCACCAAAGGTTGAGCCATGATCGCCCGGAGTGAACAGGTCCATCACCGCTCGATCGGCCAGGAAGGCACTCACTGGGTACACGCCACCACCGAGGGCCTTTCCGAGGGTGATGCAGTCGGGCCGAATGTTCTCCCGCTCGTACGCAAACATCCTTCCGGTCCGACCGAGGCCTGTTTGAATCTCGTCCATAATCAGCAGGACATTGTGCTCAGTGCACAGCTCCCTCACTCGCTTGAAGTACCCATCTGGGGGCATCACGATGCCACCCTCAGCTTGAATCGGTTCCACCAAAAAGGCTGCAGTGTTGGGCCCGATGGCATTCTCCAGCGCGGCTGCATCCCCAAAAGGAACGCTCACAAATCCCGGTGTGAAGGGACCGAAGCCATCCTGGTACTGCTCCTCCGTAGAGAAGCCAACAACGGTGGTGGTGCGACCATGGAAATTGCCGGCAGCAGTGATTATTTCAGCCTTTCCAGCCTCCACACACTTCACTTTATAGGCCCACTTCCGGGCCGCCTTGATCGCAGTCTCGACGGCCTCTGCGCCGGTGTTCATGGGCAAGGCCATCTCGAAACCTGACAGCTCGGTGAGCTTGGCCAGAAAAGGCCCCAGTTGATCGTTGTAGAAGGCCCGGCTCGTAAGCGTCAGTCGATCGGCTTGGGCCTTGAGCGCCCCAACGATGGCCGGGTGGCGGTGCCCTTGATTCAACGCGGAATAACTGGACAACATGTCGAGGTATCGCCGGCCTGCGATGTCCTGAACCCATGCGCCGCGGGCCCGTGCAAGGACGATGGGGAAGGGATGATAGTTGTGGGCGCCGTGGGTCGCCTCCAATTCCATGAACTGTTCGGAGCTGTGCGAAGGCGGCACAAGCGATGCCGGATCGAAGCTGGTCATGGTTCCTTTGGGCACAATGACTCCTAAACAGGCCGGTTCGCGGTAGGCTTAACCCTGCACAACCAATGCGGTACAAACGAGGAATGTTCGGTGTTCTTGTCTCTCATGTTCTCGATCCTGATGGGGGCCGACCTCGTCCGCGTCGACATTCCAGATCATCCGGACGCCATCGCCACCAGTAGACTGGGCTCAACCTTGCTGGTTCCACCGAGCGATGGAACCCCTTGGCGCGAAGCACCCGTCCCCGAAACCACCGAGATCGAACACGACGGATGGACCGCTACGGAAGCCATTGATGCCATGAAGGTGGGCCCCTGGCACGATGCTGGAGTCGATGGGTCCGGAGTAAAGATCGCCATCTTCGACATTCAGTGGTTTGGCCTCGAGCTGAACCCATCGCTGGCTGACCTGCCCTCTCACGACTGCTTCGGGCACCGCTCCTGTCGCTTGCCCATCAACACCATCGACCCTCAATTCGCCTTCGAGACTGGTGGGCACGGCGTGGCTTGTGCCGAGGTAATCCACGCCATCGCTCCAGGAGCGGAGCTGCACTTGGTCCGGGTCAACGGGCTGACGGCCCTCGAGAATGCCGTCGACTGGGCTGTAAGAGAAGGGGTCGACCTGGTGAGCATGTCCATGTCGTTCTTCAACGAGTCCTTCTACGACGGTACCGGCGCCATCAACAATGCCATGGACGAATTGACGGCCGGCGGTGTGTTGATGGTCTCCAGCGCAGGCAACTACGCGCGGCAACACTACTCAGCCCGCTTCACCGATAACGACCGAGACAATCGACACGACTTCGACGATGGCCGGGAGTATCTGCCCGTCTATCTGGACAAAGGAACCACCAAGGTCAGCCTGATTTGGGACAACTACAACCGATGTGGGTCCACGGATCTGGATGCCTATATCTACGACCAGGATGCGCGACTGGTGGGACGCAGTACCCGCAGTCAAGTCTCAGACGACGACCAGTGTTTTCCCGCCGAGACAGTCACCGCACGGGTCTCCGAGACTGGCTGGCACTACTTACTTATTTATCGCGCCAGCGGACGCAGTGACGTCGACTTCAATGTGCTGACCCGGGGCGGTTCAATCTACGGAGCCCAAGCACAGGGCTCGGTTACCGACCCAGGCAGCCACCCAGAGGTGTTCACAGTCGGTGCCGTCGATGCCGATGGCTACCGGTTCAACGACGTCGAAGGGTTCAGCTCTCAGGGCCCCACGCCTGCCGGAGTGCCAAAGCCAGACATCGCCGGCCCAGACGGGCTCACTACATCAGTGTATGGGCCGGGTCGTTTTTATGGAACCTCCGCTGCCACCCCGTCGGTTGCAGCGGCGCTCGCACTGATCATGAGCGAAGACCCCTCGCGTACCGCCAGAGATGCGGCAGTATTGATGAAAGGCACGGCACTCCATGACCGCACTACATGGGCGGCCAGGGATCCTGCAGAAGGGTTCGGAAAAGCGCGGCTGCACGCCCTGAATGAGCCGCCACCCGGATGCGGCGATGGCAGCCTGCTGTGGCTGACTGTGCTCTGGCTTCCTTTCGGAGTGTTTCGCCGTACGAATTGATCCCCCAAGAGGCGGTTCCACCGGTACACTTCACCGATGAGGAGATCCTGTATGCGCCCAGCGTTCACTTTCGCCAGCTTCGCCTTGATTGGCTGCAATTCTGAAAACGCCACCTTGGCCCGCCTGACCCCGGTGGAAGCCAGTGCTCCCATGAGCATTCAGCTGCACGATGCAGTCGGCTCTGGCACCTTCCCGGTGTCGGTCCGACAGGTCAACAGCTTTGGCGTAGGCGTCGGCGGCGGTACCGCTATGGTTGCCGTACGAGGCGGCGCCACCATCCCTGCTGGAACGGTCACCTTCGATTCCAGTGGATACGGCACCGTAGACGTGACTGTCCCCGATGCATCCATCGCCCAAATCCAAGTACAGAGTGCGGAGCTCACCGAAAACATCGGCACCTCTGCATCGATCTTTGGCCTGAGCAACACTCTTCCGTCTTTGCCCCTCGCAACCACCAAGCTGTTGCCTGCTAACGTAGAGAATATGGACTGGATCGAACCGGGCACGGGCGGTCTCGCAGTCGGTGCGGGCGAGGAAGTCTGGTGGGTACCCACCGAGCCGGGCCAGGTGCCGCATCAGGTCGCGGACCTTCCGTACTTGATCGACGGGATGTGGGGTGTACACGTCGACGGCGATGGTGTTCTCGATCTAGTCGTCTGGGCCGACACTCAAGTGGTGGTCCTCCGCGGCCGCCAACAGGGTGGCTACGGATGGGGCGGAGGATGGACCTCAGGCGATCGCGACGTGGTCGGAGTGATCGCAGCCGATGTCAACGGGGACCGCTTGTCCGACATCGCAGTCGCCATGACCGGTGACTCCGATGCATTGGTTGAAGTGTTGGTGGGCGACGGCAGATGGAACTTCACTCCCACCCCGCCTCTTGATCTGAGCTACCCGGTGGAGAGCATTACCGCGGCAGATGACAACTACGACGGCAACCCAGACATCACCGTGCTCTCCGGCGCCTCTGGCGTACTTCGTCGCTATACGGTGACGGACGACGGTTGGGCTGGCGGAACGCCACCCGAGATTGCCCAGTACCAAGCAGAGCCCGGCTCATTGCTCTTTCCCCCGGTGGACCTGAACAACGATGGTGCGCCAGAGATCGCCGTGATCGGACCCTCGCGGGCCAGCTCTCAGGAACTGATCTTCTATGTGCTCGGTGAGCCTCCCATCAAATACCCCCTCAGTTTCTACCCATTCAACGCCACATTCGCAGATGTGGACGGCAACGGTTCGGACGACCTGATCGCCCTGGAAGACAATATTCTAAACGCGATTCGTTTCAGCGAAGACGGCGAAAAGTTCATCTCCCAATCCACCGTCGGCCTCGGGGACTCCGGGCCCATTGCTGCCCGTGATTATGACGGAGACGGACTGGCAGACCTGGCCATCTTGAACGACGGCGTGACCATTCGGAAAGGGGTGGTGCCCGAGATGGGCGGGTGGTCCGTAGAGTCAACAGGAATGCGCAGCTACTCGGTCGATCTCACGGGTCCGCTTACGACAGGCGACTTTGACAGCAATGGAAAGGTCGATGTGATCGGCATCAGCAGCCCAGAAGGACTCCCATCCATCAAAGGCTGGTGGTTCGTGGGCGGAGGCGATGGGCCTTCCCTGCAGACCGCAGGCAAAGTCGACATCCAGCCCGGCTTGGTCCTCGACTTCGCACGGTGCGAGAACAACGCCTATGCCTTGGTTCAAGGTGCCGAAAGCACCACCCTGCACCGGGCACTCATCAGCGCCAACTCTGGAAACTTCAACCTCACCGATATGTGGGGAGCCAAGGTAGTGTCGGGCAGCCACATCGCCTGCGGCTGGGTAACACCCACCGTGAAAGGGGTGGCGGTGGCGGACGGCGACGGCAACTGGGTGACCTACAACAACGTCGATGGCAACGAAACTTCGAGCGGAAACTTCGGACCCACCGCGGGCATCGGAATGGCGGACACCGACGGCAATGGCGCAGACGAAGTGTACAACTGCAGCGAGCTCGGCTGCGCCATTCTCGGTGCGGACTTCAACAATGATGGCATCGATGAGATCGTGACCAGCGGCTTCCAGATCACCATTGATTCGGGCGGCCAAACATCGACCCTCGCCAACCCAGGTTGGCTCAATGCCACCGACGTCGACGGCGATGGCCGGGACGATCTCACCACATTCAACAACGGCACCGGCACCATGGCCATTCATCGGGGCATGAAGAACGGTCTCGCGCCACCGGTGGCCATCCGCACCACCCGCACCACGATCGGGCCCGGCTTTCTCGCCGATGTCGACCAAGACGGCGACCTGGAATTCATTTCGGTGGATGAGGCCGGAAAGCTGGTCCACACCCGCACATCAGACTGATCGGGGCAAGCTTTGCCAGGACACATTTTTATTACCGGTGCATCGGGACGCATCGCTTCGCACCTGATTCCCCGCCTGATTCAAGACGGGAACACCGTGATCGGCCTGGCCCGGACAAAAGCCAAAGCCGCCAAGGTGGAAGCCATGGGCGCACGCTGTGTCGTCGGCGATCTGCAGACCGCTCACGTCATCGAGAAGTGCTTGGATGGAGCCCAAACACTGTTTCATTTGGCCGGCGGCATGAGAGGACCGGGCCAGGATACGCCCGATCGCATCAACCGCTTGGGTACCCTGGCACTGATCGATCGCCTCAAGGAAGGGCCACAGCTCGACTCGGTGGTCTTCACCAGCAGCGGTGCAGTCTACGGTGATCGTTCAGGGCTGTGGGTCGACGACGACATGCCTGCCCACCCACACACCCGATACGGGCGGTCGAAGCTATCGGCCGAACAGGCCATGCTGGAGGCCGCTTCGCAAGGCATACCCGTTCGCGTGGTTCGCCTAGCGGCAGTGTACGGACCCGGCTTTCCCTTCATGCTGGAGGAGCTCATCCGATCCGGACGAGCCTGGCTTCCTGGGGAAGGGCGAAACTACATTCACACCATCCATATCGACGATGCGGTGGAGGGGTTGATCCGGATCGCGGAGCCGAGCGCCATCCATGATCGATACAACCTGGCCGACCTGGAGCCGGCTACCGTGGCTGATTTCTACCGAGCTGTCGCGGATGCAGTCGGAGGAACACCTCCCAAGCATTGGTCCACCTGGGTGCCCAGCTATGTCCAGTTTTCTGCAGCACGCCTCAATGAGCGAATCCAGTCAAAACTTCCCATGCGGCCCCGCTTCACCCCAGATGCCATCCGTTTAATGACGGCGAGTGTGCGGTTGAAGACCGACCGCTTGGAACAAGAACGGGGAATGGTCTGGAAGCATCCAAAAGCAATAGAGGGGGTCGTGGCTGCCCTTTTGAAAGGCTGACCTCAACACTCTGCAGGCCCGCGCCACTGTCAAGCTGACAAAACGGTCCCTTGACCACCCGCGAACATCGACCTATAAACTTCGCCTCTTATTTGTACCGCGCGTGCGAACGCGTCTCAGGAGTACTCCATGAACCTTCTTATTCTTGCTGCCCTCACAGGATGTGCCCCAGACGACGCTACTGTCAAAGGTGACTGGTTCGCATGGTTGGCCAGCAACTCCTCGGCCACGGTCGATGAAAACAACCTGGACTTGAGCAGCGCAAGCCACTTTGAGTGTTCGGGTCGGGGCTGGGATGCCAACGAATGTGACTACGAGGGTGGCTACATCGGACCCGAGGGTAAAGGCTTCAGTGCGGAC
>CAWVVG010000105.1:0-9946 GCA_963932775.1 uncultured bacterium | reverse complement strand
GGGCCGCCGCAATGCGGGCCGCTGTGTCGTAGCGCTCCCACACTGTGGGCTGGTCTTTGTTTACCCACTCTTGGCGGGCAGCAGAGATTGCAGCATCGACAGCCGTTCTCTTTTCTGGGGGGACGGTTCGGTCAAGCTCTGTGCCCATGACGCTGTAGAAAGAACTCGGGCAGGTACTGATTGCATGGGTCCGGAACTGGCCGCGAGTGGAGTACACCGCGAGGTCAGAGTCGTGGCCGCCTAGGGTATTTCCGCTCACCTTGTAGAACTTCCGAACCGTGCCCTCGCCATAAGGGCATGGGACATCTTCAAAACGAAAGCTGGTGGCGAAGGCGGCGGTGAGCATCAGCAGAGCGAACATCATTGAATCCATCGCAGGGTAGCGAATACTACATCGTTATCGGACATCATGGACATGGGACCGCCCGCGTATCGCAGCACCTCGAGGAGTGTCGATGGTGGCGCCTCATTTCCTTGGACCCATACCCCTCCGACACCGATGGAGATGGGATCCGACACGCGATAACTAAGCTCTGGGCGAAGCATCCACTCGTTGAATGTGGGGCTGTATAGTCCCGCGGCGAGCAGCTGCATTCTGTCCCCGGCGAAGGTGAGTCGTCCGGTGGCCCCAAGGTCGACTGTGTCGTGCGCGGTCAAGAACAATGCGGGGGGTGCTTCGAGCCACCGAGACCAGCGCCCTTCGATGGAGACGAAGAATGCACTCCCGTGGGCCCAGTCAATTCCACCGCCCACCGAGACTGCAGGCGATGTGTCTGCGGAGAGCCATTGCTGTTGTACGACTTTATCGGACCACCAACCCCCTTCCGCACGGACCCCCAGCGGTCCCAAGATCGTCGAGAGTTCAGCTCCAGCCATCCAGGTGCGTGGCCACTGTGTACCGATGGGTGGGGATGCCATCAGCGCATCGAAGTCGGTGAGCTCGGGCAATGTTTCGTTCTGAAGCATGGTACGCCACGCCGGGTTCAGCCGGGTCTGGGGCATGGCTGAACGGATATTTGCGCCCACAAAGGCCACGTCAAGGCCGCTGCCTTCCAGCTCTACGCGCGCGCCGAGGTTTCCATTTAGACCATTGTCCTGTGGGCGCTCAGATGAGCCAAGGGCCCCCGATAGGGCGCGCATCGTGCTCGGCTGCAGGTCTTCAAGCGCGACACCGAGCTGCTCGATGGTACCCGACAACAATGCGGCCGACCCACCAGGCCAGGCCGCAGCATCGGTGACAAAATTGTCGAGCATTCCGGGCCGTATCAACGACCAGTCACTGCCCATCATGTCCACCCGATCCCCTTGAGGAAAGGGGCTGAAGCTTAGCTCCGCCCGGAACGTTGGTGTTCCAGCCTGCACCACTGCCATTGGGACGGCCACGTGCATGGACTCAATGGTCGCGAGGGGGCCTGCCCGTAGATCGCTGGGGTTGAGAACATTGATGATCGGCGTCAGGTCCAGCTTGCCCCATCGTTCGACTAGATTGCCGACTTTGAGGTGGACCGGGCCGGCCTTTCCGCTCCAGCCTGTCTCTCCTACATCGAGTCGCCAGATGGCTTCGGTGTCTTCGCCCACCCGTACATTGTGTTCGCCATTGACCGCGAAGAACCAGGTACCGTGGTTCGTGCGCTGCTTGGCCTTGGCCCGTATCCAGAGCCACGACTCGAGGGAATCCGCTGAGTCCGGGGAGTCGGAGGCATCCAAGGCAACCAGCGGCTCGATGGTCAGGCCCACCTCTGGCGGATTCTCAGCGGCAGCCGTCAAGCTGAGTGCGAGAAGGGTCAGCATCTCAGCCGTTTCGCTCGAGGAAGCCGACGGTAAAGGTCTCGTCTGGAATCTCGGTATCGGGGACGTTCAGTCTTCTCTGGGTCACGTTCATCTCAGTGGCAGTGCCCCGGCTGAGGTTCTTCATGACGGAGCGAATGGGGATGATGGTTCCATTGTCGGTCTCGGTCTGTAGGACCTCCAGCAGCTTCTTTGGCTGGCCCTTCAGATCAAAGAACTCCACCTTGCGCGGCAGGTGGTCTGCCTTGGACACATGGGCTCGAATTCGGCCATAGCTTGAGGTGGGTCCGGGCTTGGAATCGATCACCCAGATCGCATCGGTCTCGGAGACCAAGGTGTGGGTCGCGCCCTCCGAGTCCGAGACTTCGAGGTCCTCGTAAGAGAAGTCGCTGCCCATAAAAGAACCCTTTCGGGCCTTGCCTGCGATGCGATTGGTTCGCTTGAGGGCGGGCAGGTAGAGCAACTGCTCAGTGGCTTGCCCTGGGTTGTCGATGACCACGAGCTGGGTCCCTGCTACATCGGAGGGGTGTGAAAACCGTACGTAGGTGCGGACAATCTTCTCGTCTCGCCGGACGCGCATCTCGAACTTTCGCTGCCGCTTGGCCCCGTTTCGGCTGATCAAGACCATCTCCAGGTGTTGGATACTGTTCTCGACCCGCTGGGCCTCTCGGGCATTGGCGATGATCTCGTCCGCTGTGGCGGCACGGGCGATTGGGGCGACCAGACAGGCCAGGGCGAAGAGCAGAATTCTCATAGTCATCTCAGGATGTTTGGTCATTTCGCCATGCTGCGAGCGCCGCGGCATGGACCTGTGGGACGGCTTCCTTCGCTTCTATCGCGATTCGCAGCACATCTTCGTACTCTGGAGCGGCATGGAGAATCTCTCCGTTGAGTGCGCCTATTTTTATTCGAACCGTGCCCCATGGTGTTTCGGCCGGTTCGAACCATCGGTCCAGTACCGTTCGCCCTGCAGGAAATCGGCGGACCCCAAAGGTAGAGCCGTGACGGAGCATGGCTTCGGCGACACCGTCGGAGTGCTCCGGGGTGGCGAGTGCGGTAACCAGAAGGCCTGAGCGCCCTTTCTTCATGAGCACTGTCGTGGCGTAGGCATCCAAGGCGCCCGCTGCGAGGAGTGCATCGAGCAGGGGTGGCAGGTGTTCCCCAGTGAAGTCGTCCATCTGGGCTTCCAGCACTTCGATGTCTCGGGGCGAATCGGCCGTTGCAGGCTCACCCAGGGTGGCCCGCAGGATGTTGGGTATATCAGTGGGGTCGCGGGACCCAGCACCGGTTCCGGTGCCCTTGATCACCATGCTCGGTAGGCAGCCTGGCTGTGCGAGAGCGGCTAGGAATGCCGCTCCGGTGGGTGTGGTGCATTCCCGCCCAACTGGGCCACTCCGAACGGGCCAGCCTTCCAATAGCTTCAGCGTGGCGGGTGCAGGCAGTGGCATATTTCCGTGGGCAGACTGGATGGTGCCCGTAGAAAGAGGAGGCGGGTTGGCGATGATTTGGGTCACATCGAGCTGGTCGAGGGCTACCGATGCCCCCACGATGTCTGCGATGGAGTCCCAGGCCCCTACCTCATGAAAGTGAACCGTATCGATGTCGCAGCCGTGCACAGCCGCTTCGGCTCGGGCGATGCGCTCAAAGACTGCAAGGGAGCGCGCCTTGGCTCCTTGGGTGAGGGCGCTGCGCTCCAGCATGGCCCGAATATTGGCCCAGGTTCGGTGAGCGTGGTCCTCGGCGTCGCACTGGACCAGAAATTGGGTCGCGGCAAAAGGGCCGCGTTGTACACTTTTGGTGGAGATCGACAAGCCGGGGATGGCCAATCCCTCCAGAGCAGACTCAATGGCGGCGAGGTCGGCACCGAGCTCAATGAGGGCGGCGCACAGCATGTCGCCAGCGATTCCTCCCACGGGGTCGAGAAAGAGCACACGGCTCATGGGCGTGATTCGTTGATGCGCACGGCCATCATTGCTGCACCAAAGCCGTTGTCGATGTTGACCACCGAAACGCCAGTGGCGCAGGCATTCAACATTCCAAGTAGGGCTGCTAGGCCATGGAAGCTCGCGCCGTACCCCACGGAAGTCGGTACCGCGACTACCGGGCAGGGGACCAGCCCGGCCACTACGCTTGCCAGTGCGCCCTCCATCCCGGCGACGACGATGACCACGGAAGCGGACTGAAGCGCGGATTGGTGCTTGAGAATTCGGTGGAGTCCTGCGACGCCGACATCCCAGATGCGGTCCACATCGTGTCCCAATGTCTCTGCGATAACGGCCGCTTCTTCCGCCACAGGGATGTCAGAGGTGCCTGCAGAGACAATTGCGATGCGGCCACGGGTGTCGGGGGTGGGCTCGTGGCCTGGACAAGGGTTGTGAAGGACCCGAGCCCGCCGGTGCCACACAGCACCTGGGATCTCTCGAAGAATGTCTTCTGCTTTGGCGTCGGTCAGGCGGGTGACGAGGCCCGGCTGCTTTGCCAAGGCGATGCGCTGAAGGATGGTAACAATGTCTGCCGCCTCCTTTCCCTCACCGAACACCACTTCCGGGTGACCGGTGCGGCGCAGTCGGTCTAAGTCCACCACAGCGATGGCTGGTTCAGCGTTGGCTGAAGTCTCCAGCTGAGTCAATGCAGTCGCCACATCGAGGTTTCCGCTTTGGACGTCATTCAACAGTCTTCGTAGGTCTTCGTTTTCCACGGTACCCGATTAACCCATCTAACCGTGGCGGTGATCTCTCAACGGTGTGAGACTGTATGCCATGTGGACACCCTTGCTGTTGCTATTCAGCCTTACTGTGGTTGCCGAGCCCGCCTCGGAGCCGGATCCCATGTACGGGCGCATGGTGAAGCTGGTTCAGAATCGGTACCTGCGTCGGGATGACTTGGACCCCGTTGAGGCATTCGTGCATGCAGCGGAACAGGCTGAGGCGAGTGTTCCGTGGTTGATCTGTGAACCCGATGGAAACAGGGTCACTTTGCTGGATGCAAGCACCGGAAAGGAGACTCAGGTTCAGTTCGGGAGCGACGAGGAGAGTCCGAAGCTCGCTGCACTGCCCGAGGCACTGGATGCTCTTCAGAAAGCCATTGAGGGCTTTGGAACAATCATAGATAAAGACATTGATATTGCTGTGGTGCTGCTGCGGGGGGTGGCCGGTGCCTTGGACCGCCACTCCGTCGTCATGGCCAAGAGCCGATTGGCGAAATTCGATGAGCGAATCAAGGGCAAGCTGACGGGCATCGGCGCCAAATTGCGCATGGTCGAAGGCGTGCTGCGAACCGAGGAAGTATTCAGAGAGACCCCCGCTGAGCGTGGGGGCCTGAAGGTTGAGGATGCCATCATACGGGTGGATGGCGTGGCCACGCTGGGCATGTCCATTCAACAGGCGGTGGATCGAATTCGCGGCCCCAAGGACACCGACGTTGTGCTGGGTATCGAACGGCGCATGACCGATGGTAGCGACGCGGTTGTCGACTTGGTCCTTACCCGAGACGAGGTCAACATTCCCAACGTCACATGGAGCTTGGGAGAGGATGGGGTCGGTACCATTCGGATCGACCATTTCTCCGAGCACACATCCCGACTGACCCTCTCGGCACTCGAGGAGTTTCGAGCCAAGGCGACCGACGGTGAGCTGTTCAAAGGAATTTTACTCGACCTTCGGGGCAACACGGGTGGCTCTCTGATTCAGAGTGCCGAGACAGCGGATTTATTTCTGGCTGACGGCGAGATCGTGCAGACCTCGGGCCGTGAGGGGGGCGTTGTACCCAACCTGGTTCGGTCGCTCGTCGCGCACCCAGCAGCGACCCTGGCGGAAGAGCCAGACCTGCCGATGGTGGTGATGCAGAACCCGCGTTCAGCCTCGGCATCCGAGATTGTGGCCGGCGCGCTCTCGGCCCTGGACCGGGCTGTGATTATTGGGCGGCGGTCCTTTGGAAAGGGAACGGTCCAGAAGCTGTATACCCTTCGAGGTGGCCACGATCGGGTCCGACTTAAGCTAACGGTGGCCGAGTATAAGCTTCACGGTGGGCAGCTCGTCCATGGTGAGGGCATTCCCACGGATTTGACCCAGCGCCGCGTGGTCTTCAATGGCTCGGGCGCATGGATTCCGTCGCAAGAGGACTTGGAAGTTCCGGTGGTGTTTGACGTAGATGAACGGTCGGGTTGGCGGCTCGAGGGCGAGGCTGATCTGGATAGGGACCCGCTATCTGAGCTGGGCCACTCTCTGTTGCTGGCGATGGCGGGTGCGCATCGAGATGATGGGATTGCCGCCATCGAGCAACTGAAGGACAGCCTTCAAGCGGACGGCGCGGCCAGGGTCTCGGATATCTTTCGACTGCGTGAAATTGACTGGCAGCCATCCGATGATCAGCCAGGCGTGCTCGATGCCGAGGTGACCGTCGAGATGATGAGTGAAGCCCGAGCTGGCGAGAGCGTGACGCTTCGGGCGGAGGTCCGAAACGATGGGCCGGCACCGCTGTACCAGGTGCGGGTTCGATTGCTCACAGACAAGTCGAGAACCCCATGGAACGGGACCACGATTCCCATTGGTTTTGTGCCGCCCGGAGAGTCTGCATTGGGTGAGGTCCGGGTCGCGATTCGGACATCCACGCCCGACCGGTCAGACGATGTGACGGTTCACCTCGAGGCCGACCGGCTCGAGCCTGTGGACCTGCAGACGGTGGTCTTTGCTGTGAAGGCGGTTCCGCCGCCGCCCCTGACCGCTGACGTTCGATTGGTGCCCCATGATGACCACCATCGAATCGAAGTTGAACTGGAGAACCGAGGAGAGAGCATCCTCACGGGTCTCATGGTTCAGCTTGGGTGGCGGGATGATTCGGGCATTGAGTTGATTGATCGAGAAGGCCGATTGAACACCCTCGCCCCGGGTCAGAAGGGGAGAGTGGACCTTGCTGTGCGCGTCTTAGAGAGCGCCCCAGAGGACTTCTTGCCAATAGAGATTCGGGTGGGCGCAGAACGCTTTCCCCGGTTGCTTCGTGTGCCCGTCGATGTGTTGCGAAGCGGCGATGTGGTCCACATTGAAGAACCCACCATCAAGGCGGATGCCCCGACCCGCGTGAGTGAGGCTACCGTCACCGTACCCATCTCGGCCACCGACGATGGTGGGATCGCCGACCTGACCGTCTGGTGGCATGGAGAGAAGGTCGCTTGGGTTGCAGGGGATGGCCCGCGTCTGGACACGAGTGTTGAGCTCCCGATGAACCATGGCCCCAACGGCCTGACCATCGTGGTGTCCGACAACGAGGACAATGTGAGCAAGGCCGTGCGCTACCTGTGGGGTGAACTAAAGCCCGAACCTGAGCCCGGTGCAGAAATCGTGGCCGAGCCAGCCCCTTAGAGGGGGGTGTCCAGGTACGCGGCGCCAAGAACGATTCGGTCTTCCGTGGTGGTCGGGTCGTCCAGTGTAGCGGCGATTTGGAGGATGTTTCCGGTTCCTTCATCGATCCACAATGCGGCCCGCTTGAGCCCGGCGGGTCCGAGCTGCAGGGGTTCCGTCAGGGATCCGCTCAGGGTGCCCCAGCTCAACCATCCGAACCCAGCATCATCGATGGCCAAGATGTAGAGTACGCCATCGGGAGTGAAGACGGCGTCCACGCTTACAGGAGAGAGGGCCAAGTTCATGGTCTGGATGACATTAAAGTCAACGTCGGCCACTAAGATGTCATTGTTAAAGTCATCGGCGACCAAGAACACAGTCTCAGGGGCTCGGGCCGAAGGCACAATGATTTCCACCACGTCGGCATTCTGCAATGCCAAGCTTGGTGTCGGCAGTCCGGTCTCGCTGGGGTCCGTGATGATGGTAAGTTCTTCAGTGAAGGGGTCGACCACGCTTGCGGCGAAACCACCATCGAGGTTGCTGAGTATCAAGAGGTCTCCTGCCCGCTCAAGGAGGGCACAGTGGGAGGCCTGAAAATCGCTGGTATGGCGTACGGTGTCGTAGCCAGGCACTCCGGAGGATCCCAAGACCAAGGATGACTCGGTCGCGGTGTTGAGGTGCAGCACCTCCGTGACCAAGTCGCACCCGACTGCGTTGTATGTGCCGAAACTATCTCGCATCAAGTGGGTGCTGGACATCTGTGCCCATTCGGTGATGCCGGCATCTTCAGCATCGGGTCCCAATCCAGCCCCGGTAGGGGACCCTGTGACATCGTCGATTCCACGCAGGTACAAGGCCCGCATATCGATGGCATCAAAAATGGCGCCGGTGAGGCTGAGGTGTACGCTTTCATCTACCCAGAAGCTCATGGTCGAGGCGAGTGTGAATGGATTTGATGTGGAGCCGGAGCCTTCGTTCAAGATCTCACTGGTGGGAGTGCTTCCAATGGGGTCGATGCTGTCGAAGGTGAGGGCAGTGATGACCCCGCTTTCGTTGGACACCGACTCATCGGCACCGATCGCGAGGTGAATGCCCGCGGTATTTTCACCAAATGCCAGTGTGTGTACACCGATGAAGTTCAGGTCCTCCATCTCGTTTAGGCGAAAGGTCTTCGCGCCGGCCGCGGCAGACAGGGCGTCGCAGTCGTGGTCGATCTCATCGGAGAGGACCTCGGTTGCGGAAGGCTGGGCAAAGGCCCCACCCGCGGCTGGGTCATCGTTGCAGTCGCCCGCAGGAAGGCTTCCTGAGGTGGCCAAGTAGGTGGTCGGCTGTCCCAAGTGCACATCCTGCACAAATCCATCGAAGTCCTGGTCGAAGTCGTCGTTGCCCGCGCAGTCCGTGTCGATGCCGTCGTAGAAAGTGTCGGCCGCACCCGTATGGACGCTGGCATTGTCGTCGTCACAGTCACCCGCCATTGCCGTTCCAGTGCCTGGCGCGTAAATCGTGGCCCCATAAAAGAAGGGTTGGCTGGCGTCGTAGTACCCATCGCCATCTTGGTCGTAGTCGTCGTTTCCTGCGCAGTCTTCATCGGTGCCGTTGTAGGGTGGGTCGTCCGCACCTGGGTTCACCTCTGCGATGGTGTCATCACAGTCGGTGTTCGGCAGTGTGCCGGTCCCATTTGCGTGTTCCGTCGCGGAGTAGGGCTCGTCTCGGCTCGCATACCCATCGCCATCTTGATCGAAGTCGTCATTGCCCGCGCAGTCGGTGTCTTGGCCATCGTAGAAGGCATCGGTCGCCCCTGGGTGAACGCCGGCATCGGTGTCGTCGCAGTCTCCAGGTGGGAGAATGCCGGTACCCATCACACCCTTGGTCTGTAGGCCTGCATATTGGGTCGCGACGTAGCCATCGGCATCCGCATCGAAGTCGTCATTGGCTTTGCAGTCGCCGTCGATGCCGTCGTACCAGGTCTCCGCCTTTTTCGGTGAGATGTCGGCATCGTTGTCATCGCAGTCGTTGGCAGCGACCACGCCATCGCCATCGTTGTCGAGCTCGGGTTCCCGTGCCGCCAAGTCGTCCTTGGAGATCCAGGTGCAGCTGGTCAAAGCAGCGGTCAGTATGATGTGTGCAACGCGCATGATGCCTCGGTGTAGATTGGCCAGACTGTATCATGGTGAGAAGGGTTTCAGCTGTCGGATACGCAGCGAGCCCACACCCCGTCATCTTCTTTGGACATTGACATGGACGAGCCCGCTCGCCCGAGGTCCACCGTCCATGCATTCCCCGTGGCGCCAGCAGCGGTATCTCGGCTCCACAGCCGGCCATCCAGATCGGGAATGTTGGGGTAAGCTTGTGCGGCATCCATCAACTCTCGCTTCGATGGCAGCCGCCAGTCGCTGCGGCCACTCAGGCCCTCCAGCGTCGTGCAGAAGCTCTCGGCCTCGGAGGGGCAGTCGCTGCCACAGTCACCGGCCTCGCCGTCCTCGATGCTCGCTGCGCTGTACCAGTCCATGGACTCCAGAGAGAGCGGACCCCAAGCCAGGCAGACGTCCGGTTGAATGGTCACCCCTTCCTCATCGAGACTCCAGTCGTCTCCGCAGGTTGGTTGTGGGCCACCCTCGTCGTTGGCGCTCGGGCCAGCGGTGTCGTCGGCAGAGCCCACCCCAATGGGTAGGTTGGTGCCTTTGTCGCCACAAGCCATCCAGAAAATGGCAATTAAGGTCAAGGGGTGATTCATTCGGCCTCCAGTCACAGCTTAGCGGCATGTGCGTCCAGTGTGCGAACGGTTAGACCCGCAGCACCCAAAACAAGGAGGCTGCAGTGTC
>CAWVVG010000104.1:0-9980 GCA_963932775.1 uncultured bacterium | reverse complement strand
CCCAGGGTAGCCCAGCGGAACACCCTGTCAACCACGATAATCCGCCAGGTTTACAGCCGATACCCAAGACACCCCAGAAGGACTCAGCCCCTCGGAAGTCAGCGGTCGCCACCCACAATCGGGAATGGCAGTGACTGGACTGTCTCTGGCAGCGGCCAGGACACGCTCCCGAGGGCTCTCCCCAGACAATCGGCCACAGCGACCGGCACCCCATCCACTTGATCGTACAGTGCAGCTTCCTCGGGTCCCGTCGGAGTCAGAACGACCTCGCCAACCACCATGCCTTCGTCGTTGGTCACCACCTCATCCCATCCTTCCAAGCATGCCTTGGCAGGGGGACGGACCTCATCGACAGCAGCCAGAACATTGGCCTCCGTCCATGGTGGGGCCTCACCCCCGACAATGCCAATGGGCAATACAACCCGGGCATGGCCTGGCTTGACCAGCACACGCTTGAGACCCGACGGGCGACTGGCAGACCAGGCAAGGCACAGGATGATCACCAGCAGCCCCCCCATCCGCAACAATGGGCCCGGTTCTCGCCGGCCTCCTTCTGCAAACCCTTCCTCCACCCAATGTCCAAAGCGCTCGTGTCCGCGGAGCTCCTCCTCCTCATCTGGCTGATCCTTCTTGAAGGATGGCAGGTCGTCGGAATAGCTCGGGGTCATGGACCCGCCCGCTCGAAATTACAGTTCAGCAAGTTGCAGGTCCTGTCACACCGGCTGACTTCCCAACGCCGCCGCAGGGTGGTGGCACCATCCCAGACGAGTGCCAGTGGCTGCTCGTCAAGGATGCTCCCCACCGGCTCGAGGAAATAGCACATCCGAATGTTGCCCTTGGCATCGATGGACAGGTCGGTGTGGCCCGCTCGACACTGGTGTCCGTTGTCTGCGACGGGGTTTCGGAAATGCTCCTTGTAGGCCATGAGCTGTCCCACTGAGTTGCAGACGGCTCCCCCACGCATCCGCTCTGCTGCCAGAATGTCCACTGCATGATCAATGGCAGCAATCCCGGCACCAGTCTTTGGGAACAGTGGCGATGATTCGTGCCAGTTCCTATCAAACCCGACCTCACCGAAGTTCTGGTACAGGGGCTGTACCACCAGTTGCAACTTCCGGTCGCGGACGAAATCCAACAACTCGGGGAACTCAGCAGCGTTCTCTCCATGAAGAATGGCGGCGATCACCACCCTCGGGTTGGGCAAAGAGTCAAACCGATCAATGGCCTCCATGGCCTTGTCGAAGCTGCCTGCCCGGCCCCGACTGTGGTCCACGGTCCCAGCGGAGATGCCATCGAGGGAGACATAAGCAATGCTGGCACCCGCATCACAGATACTCTGGGCACGCTTCTCGGTAACCAGCCAGCCATTGGTGTTGAAGCTCACTTCGAACCCGTTGCGAACCGCCCGAGCCATCAACGACTCCAGGTCCTTGCGAAGCAGCGGCTCTCCACCCACGAAATTCATTCCCGCGGGGGCACACCACGGCCCCAAGCGGTCAATGAGGCGCTCCCAGTGATGTCCATCGAGGTCGGGCGTCTTGTTCTTCCAGATGTCACAGTGCAAGCACGGCAGAAAGCACAGGTCTGTTACCGCGAGGTGCACCTGGTCCGGACGCCCCGGGGCCCGCCTTAGCTTGACCCGGTCGAGAACCCGATCCACCGCGCCATTCATCAAACCGTTTCCCACGAACTCACCTCCTCGGGAAGAATACCGGTGTAATTCAAGCTCCGAGGAATGAAGCAGGCCTGGCACACCTTGAGCTCGGTGTAATCGCCACCGGACACCATCGAGCGCCGACGCAGCATGGTCTCATTCCACCACAAGGTCGAGAAGGGCTCCTCGGACAAGGACCCCACCTTGTTGTGCATATGGCTGTCTTGGGTGCATGTGGTCACCGAACCATCCCACCCAACTACCGGGCTCTTCCAGAACCCCGCACACACCGAGAGATTGTCCGAGACCACCGCGGTCCCCGCCTCTGCCTGATCTGGGAGCGACAGTCCCTGGGCCGACATCGCCTCACGGAACACGGCATTTTGAGACTGCTGAAGGTCGGGTGTGGGGCAATCGAGCTGCCGAAAGAACACGACAGCATCGTCTCCGGGCGGAACATGCCCCGCGGCAGTCCGCACTGGAAGGCCTACGCTTCGGCACGCTTTCTCCCACTGAACCCGGAATGCGCCAACCTGATCCACATTGTTTGTACCCACAATGAACTGGAAGACTGGACGAGGCCACTGGGCGCCCAGCCGCGCTTTTTGGGCCAGAAAATACTCGATGTTTTGGACCACCTCTGCGTACCGATCTTTTCCCTTCACGCGGAGGTACCGGGCCTTATCGGTGGCATCCAATGAGAAATGTATGACCTGGGGAACTTCCGCCTCATTGAGCAATGCCGCGGTCGTCGCCGCATTCAGGTGGGTCGCGTTGGTGTGCAACTCCACCTTGTTGAAGGTCTGATGCCGGGCAGCCGTGCGAATTGCAGCCCCCCAGATCCGTGCAAACTCGGGATGGAGCAGTGGTTCGCCCAACCAAAACAGAATCAGTGTCTCGAAGCCGATGTCGTTTTCAGCCAAATCCGCAAACAGCGCCTCGGCAAGATTCACATCCAAATACCCAGACTGATCAAAATGTGGGTGGCTTGTATCGGCCACCGCACAGTGCACACAAGCCAGCGAGCATCGATTCGCGAGCTCGATGACCAGATAGCTACCGGGGAGTCGTGGGGGAGACTTCACCTTCTCAACGTAGCATTGCTGCCGGCCATCGCCCTCGATGCTACGCTGAGAACATGCCAGATCCGGTCCAAGTCGCTGCCCGCGTGTCCGCATGGAATGAGCGTGGTCCCCAAGGTCCCATGACCTTGGAGCTATACCCAACACTGGCCTGCAACTTGAATTGCTCCTTCTGTGACACCACGGATCGACACCGACCACCGGTCAATGAGCTCAGCCAAGAGCGACTTCTGGAGATCGTGGATGAAGCGGCCGAGTTGGGTGTAAAGCGCTTGTTTCTGCTCGGCGGCGGTGAGCCCTTGTTGCGCAAAGAGGCCACTCCAGCAGTAATGGAGCGGGCCAAGTCTCACGGGATGGAAGGCATCCTCACCACCAACGGCACCTTGCTCGACCAAGGGCTCGCAGAGCGCCTGATCGACATGGAGTGGGATGAGGTGCACTGCTCCATCGATGGGCCAAACGCGGAAATACATGATTCTCTCCGGGGCCAAGCCGGAGCCTTCAAGCGAACGGTGCGAAATGCCTGCCGCCTGTCGGTCATGCGAAAGCAGCGGGGCCTCGACACTCCACGCCTGGCCTTGCACTTTGTACTCACACGGCTCAACTTTCACACCCTTCGCGAGATGATCGACCTGGCGGAAGCTGTGGGTGCTTTCCGAGTCGACTTCGATGCCCTCATCGCCTACACGCCGGAGCAAAAGGCCTTGAGCCTGAGCGATGAGCAGCGGTCCCAGGTTCCAGCAATGGCCGCCGAAGCCTTGGAGCACGCCAATGCACTCGGAATCGCCACCACGCTCGCCAATTTCCTGAAGGTCGAGCGCCTCGACAGGGGAAACACGGCACCCGAACTACCGAATGGCGATGGATTCAAAGGGGCCCCATGCTTGAAGGCCTGGCACTACCTCGTGGTACAAGCCGACGGAAAGACCAGCCCCTGCTGTGTGCTCGCCGGAGAAGGCGGCAGCGTCGCTTCCACCGATTTGAAGACGGTTTGGCACACTGACCCCTTTATGGAATCCGTCCGATCCAATATGCTCGGTAAGACACCCTTGCCTCGTTGCAGCGAGTGCTCCTGGAACATCCTTCAACATGAAGCGGAAATCCGCCGGCACCTCTGACATGTCCATTCACATCAATCTCGAGTTGACCGACCACTGCAACATCAAGTGCGGGATGTGCAGTCAATCGATGCGCGACGACGCCCACGGTGCGCCCAAGAAGTTCATGGACTGGAATACCTGGCGAAGCAGCCTCCATGGACTGGCAGACATGGAGGAGGACGTACACCTGTGCCCCCATTGGCTGGGAGAGCCCACCATTCACCCTGAGTTCGACAAATTCGTCGAATACGCCTTCGGCATCAACCTTGGAAATCGCTTGTTCCGTGAATTCAAGCTCCACACCAATGCCGTCGTCTTCTCTGAGGCGAGGGCACGTCTCTTGCTGCGGCTCGCCAATGCTGCCGGGCAAGCCGAAGACACCTTTCGATTCATTCACTTCAGTGTCGACGCCCATTCACCAGCCGTCTACGAGCGCGTGAAAGGCGCTCCTCGTGGCATGCAGGTGAGAAACAACGTTGAGCGCTTTCTCTCACTGCGAGATGCCCTCGGGAGCGAATGGCCCAAGGTAACGTTGGCCTACGTGGTTCAGCCTGACAATGCCGGAGAAGCCGCCGACTTTCTGGCGCACTGGCAGCCGCGCCTGCGCAACCCTGCGCTCACATATGACTGGCCGCACGAGGTACGAGATACGATTTATTTTCGACCGCTGAACTGCGGGGAACAAGAAGAAGCGGACCGGCTCCATGCCGAGACATGCCGCGCAATGGGCATGGATGTCCCCGACGGCGATCGCCTCCGAGCCGCCGAGAGCTTCTAGTCAGACCGCCCGTAGACTCAGCGCTTGAGATCCAAAACCAGGACCGCATCATCCAAAAAGTTCTTGGCGGTAATTCCCAGCTCCGGGTTGGTGATGTTCCCCTCGTCGGTCCAGTCCGAATACCGCACCAAGAAAGGGCGCTCGAAGACCTGAATGCGTTCGATGTCCTCATCCGCAGGCACATTGAGCCCAAAGTACAGAATGTCGCCCCGCCATGGTCCAAAGCCAGGGGTCCACTCTCTGTCCACACTGCCGTAAGGGTACAGCGCCGTAATCTCTGAGCCGTCCCGATACGTAATCTTGAAGGTCAGGTCCTTGGGCCACCAGAAGTAGTCCCCATAGGTGCCGCCATCCATACCACTGGCAAGAACATCAAAGGTCTCTGAGTCGGTTGGGTCGATGAGCCGAGGAAGGTCGCCCCGGTAGTACATCGGCTCGTACAGAATGGACGCTTCCTCAAATCCTGGGTGGTAGGTGCCGTAGATCGTAAAGACGGGCCTGTCATGCTCAACCGGCATGAGAAAGTCGTGCTGTTCCCAAGCCTGCTTCGGAAGGTCGGGGTCCTCTCTCACATAAGTGGGCACATCCGCGCTTGGGTCCACAACTGGAAACCCCACCTGTGCCGGCAGGTTGTACTCCATGTCCCCATGCACGGGGTCCGTTACCCAACCCCGCTGATTGGTGAGCGAACCCGTCATATAGCGGAACATCGCGTAGACCGAAAAGTCTGAAAAACCATCCCACGGGCCCTCTCGATCCTCCCACCACTCTCCACAGCTGTTGCTCCGCTGCATGGCATCCGACCGCTCCGTACCCACGATCTCGGTCCAATCGACCTCGCACAGAGGCGAGACGAAGATGTCGTGCTGCTGGATGTATGACCACGTGGGCCCCCGGCCACCGCCGTCAAAACCCACGCCACCCCAGGGGTACTCATACCAGCCATCGTCTTGCACTTCAGGGACAAATACGTCTCCCCAATGAGGGAGCGACGCGGCGTGACCCAACTCATGAATGGTGACCCAATTATAATCGGCAGAAACGAAGGTCTTGCCACCGCCCCAGCCCCCCGGAAACAAAGCCCCGGTGTGCCCATAGTAGTAATGGCTGCCCCAGTGTCCGTTCGCGGCCTGAAGGGCATCGATGTATCGAAGCGCTGCCGCGTTGACGTCCCAGACACCCACCGGTGAGGTTGCATCGCAGTCGTCCTCTGACGGGCTCTCCTCACCCCCACACAGCCGCTTGTTGAGGACCACCGGCGGCTCACCATCGGCGACCTCTGTGCTGCCCACCACAAGCTGAGGCAGCGGCATGCGGGCTGCGTGGCGACCCATTCGCGTGGCCGCCAGAGGCATCGCACCGCTGAGGTCTTCGAGAAAGGTCAGCGGTGGCTCATGGAGGCTGCGGTCCACCTCCTCATGGTTGTAGTTCAACACATCCATCATCACGACCATCAGGTTCAGCTCGGGTCCATGTACCACGCCCAGGGCCGCTTCATCGTAGGTCGACACAGCCAAACCAGCGCGCACCTCGACGGACAAACCAGGCTGAATCCATGCCGCCGGAATGGTCACAGAGAAGCGTTCTTCCGTGCCATGGACAGAGAGGTCCACGGCCTCAGGGAGATTGGCTGGACCCGCCATGCAGAGTGTCTCGAACTCCTCCCCATCCATAAAGCCTGTGATGGAGACCTCAGGGGCCAGCCCCACGCCCGAAATGGCAATGCCTGCAAGAGCCGGTCTGTCCGCAACCAGAAAGAAAAAGGGCCACTCTGGAGCCATTGGGTGGGTCTGGGCGAGGGTGACCTGTTCGATCACCGCCGACTCATTGCTGCTCCCAGAACAGGCCACGTCGTCCGCCCGGTCCATCTGTCTGTATTCCTCCCAAGAGTGCCCCTCCGCCGGTGCCAAGACCAGCGGCTCATCGGCCTCCTTCACGCCGCAACCAGTCAGGGCCAAGACCCACAATGCGTGGCTTTTAAATGGCATACCCCCTCCCCTTGAGCGGTGACTCTACCCCACCTCGTCGGTCATTACCGAAGCATGAATGCAATGCCTGGGAAAAAGCGGGCCACCACTTCGGGTCCATGAAGCACATACAGAATGGCGGCGAAGGCCAAAAATGGGCCGTATGGCATCGCCACACGCAGGCCCTTCTTCCCGATGAAGGCCATGGGCAAGCCCACCGCTGCACCCGCAAGCGACGAGACGATCAAGATGAAGGGTATCGCTGGCAGAAATCCCAAGAAGGCACCCATCATCATGAGCAACTTCACATCGCCCATGCCCATTCCTTCTTCTCGGCGTACCAGCCAATACAGTCCCATGATCAGCCCCAGCGAGCCACCGCCGACAAAAGCGCCCAGCACCGAGTCTCGCCAGCTGCCCGCGATGACAGGATGGACACCACCAAGCTCAGCCAAGACCACCGCGCACACCAACCCAACCGGTACCGCATAAATGCTGAACTCGTCGGGGATGATGTAGTGCCGCAGGTCGATAAAAGTCATGGCAACCAGCATCGAGACAAAGACGGCCATCGTAGCGAAGGCCCACAGATGAGACTCGTCGAGGTCACCCGGCCCCCCTACAAAACGATGAAACACCAGCCAAAACAGCAGCCCAGTGAGCAACTCAATCATTGGATATAGCGCAGATATTTTCGTCCCACAGTCTCGGCAACGAGCCCGTAGAATCACCCAGCTCAGCAAGGGGATGTTGTCCCAGGGCCGGATGCCTGAACCGCACGCAGGGCAGTGACTCGCCGGCCGAACCACCGAGCGATCTTCAGGCAGGCGGGCAATGCACACATTCAAAAATGACCCCACGCACAGGCCCAACAGGACGGCAAAGACTTCAGCCAGGGTGTAAATCTGCATCACAGCACACGCTCCAGTACCCGGACAATGTGTCCCACCTGTTCTTCACTCAAGCCTGCGTGACACGGCAAGGCCAGACTCTCACCACAAAACTGGATGGCGTTGTCGAGGCTGCCCGCAATGCGAACGCGGTCTCGAATGGCAGGATGGTCGTGCACCAGGCGAGGGTAGTACACCTGAGTCGGAATGCCCTCACTTTCCAGCTCTGCCACGATGCGGTCTCGGTCTGAACACCGAAGTGCATAGACCGAGACTGGACTCGACTTGGAGCGTGGCACGGCATTGGTCCCCACCACTTTATCGTACCTGTCTGCGATGGATCGCCGCCGCTCGATGGCGTCGACTGTGGTGTCCATGCGGGCCCGGATGACCGCCGCTGACACGGCATCGAGTCGGGCGTTTGTGCCACCCACCTCCACCACCAACCCTGTGGCATCGCACCCATGCTGCCGAAGGGCACGGACCCGGTCTGCGAGGACCATATCGTCACTGAGAACCATTCCCCCATCGCCCAGTCCACCCAACACCTTGGTCGGATAAAAACTGACGGCCGTAAGTCGGCCGATGGAGGGGCCACCGGGGCAGACCGCCTGACACGCATCGTCCATCACAGGCAGGTCGGACTGTGGCGCAGGTGCGGAGGAGCCAAACAAGTGAACGGGCAGAAACAGGGCCGTGTTGGGGCCCACTGCAGCCTCAGCCGCGGCGGGGTCCATCCACGGTCCGCCCACACCGATGTCGACAACAACCGGTGTGGCGCCAACCCGTAAAACCGCACCCACTGTGGCGACAAAGCTCACGGCAGGCACGATGACTTCTGAGCCCCGTCCAACCTTTAGCGCGCTCAGTCCGAGCTCAAGGGCCGTGGTTCCTGAAGATACTGCGACCCCGTATGAACGACCCATCCACTGGGCAACCTCCGCTTCAAGGGACGCCACTTCAGCGCCACCGATCAGTCGCCCCGAGTCCAAGACCGCAGCGATGCTGCGTCGAACCGATGCACTACCCAAGGGTGCCGCGAGGTCGACCCACTCGATTCGTTCGCTCACTTCAGGTCGCGTCGCTCAAAAACCAACATCGCCAACCCAAGCACACCTGCGGTGTAGCACAGGCCATATGCCATCGATCCCATGACCTGATCCCATGGGATCGGAAGCTCATGGACCGCATATTGGCGAATATTGAACATCTCAAAATTGGGAAGCACCCAGTACAGAAACCGAGAAATCTCTACTGCGGCAGGGTTCTCAAGCTGACTACCGAAGCTCCAAATGTCATCCGCCAGGTGACCGATGATAAACACCGCCAAGGTGAATGCTGCAGCGGTGGTGGGTGCCGAGTACGTCGAGAACAGCGTCGCCCACGCGGTCAACAACATCAGCTCAAACATGAGCATCATGGCCGCCACAAACACGACGGCCGGGGGAAAAGACTGTTGAATGGTGAGCAACACCGTGTAGACGACCATCATGACCGCCACCTGCACCGCAAGTGTCATCATCATGCCCAGGTACTTGCCCAGCACAAAGGTCCACCGACTGATGGGCTTAGAGAGGATGGTGTACACCGTCTTTCGTTCAACCTCCTTGAAGACCAGACTGATGCCCAAGAATATGGAAATGAGCGAACCAAATGCGGCGATGGCACCCTGAGCGACACTTCGTACGACCTTGTCCCGGTCTCCCACGGTGATCTCTTGCATCGCAAGGCTCAAAACGATGACCCCGACGGCAAAGAATAGAATGGAATACAGCACGCGATCCCGAACCGCTTCCCGGAAGGTATTGTGCGCCAAGGCCCAGATGCGACCCATCACAACACCCCAAGGGCAGACTCATCCACCACTTTGGTCATCTCACCAACCAGCACACTCTCCAGGCTCTCTCTGTCCGCAACCACATCCTTGATGGCGCCACAGGCTCGCAGTTCACCACCAACCAAGATGGCGACACGGTCGCAGATGGCCTCCACATCCGTGAGGATATGGCTGGAGAAGAAAACAGTCTTTCCAGCCTCTCGCTGCTCGATAATTAGTTCTCGAACCAAGGCCCTGCCCACGGGGTCAAGTCCACTCATTGGCTCATCGAGTACCAATAGCTCCGGGTCATGCAGCAAAGTCTGGCAAAGGCCAACCCTCTGGAGCATCCCCTTTGAGTATTTCCCAAGGGTGATGTCCGCGAACCGAGAGAGCTGCATGCGCTCAAGCAACAACGCGATGCGATCCGAGCACAGCTCTCGATCCATCTGAGACAGCTGACCGTAAAAATGCAGGACTTCACGGGCCGTCAGGTGTTCATAAAAGTACGGACGTTCGGGTAAAAATCCGACCTTTTCACGGGCCTCGGCCTCGCTCACGTCTACACCGAATAGCTGTGCGGTACCGGAGGTCTGACCCTGCAAGCCCATCAGAATCTTTATGGTAGTGGTCTTCCCGGCTCCATTGGGACCAATAAAGCCGAAGGCTTCGCCGGCACCGACCTCAAGGTCC
>CAWVVG010000103.1:0-10073 GCA_963932775.1 uncultured bacterium | reverse complement strand
GGCCGTAGATTTCGCAGATGCGACCTCTGGGCAGCCCCCCGATACCGAGGGCGATGTCCAGGCCGATGCTTCCGGTGGAGATCACGTCCATCTTGGGAATTTCAGAATCCCCCATTCTCATGATTGCGCCTTTTCCAAATTGTTTTTCAATACTTGCGAGGGCGTCGTCGAGGGACTTGGTACGTTTGGGATCGATGGGCATCTTTTTTTCCGTTGTGGGAGGAGCGGGGGAGGGAGGAGTTGAGCAGGAGAACCTGCCTGGGGTGAACATCTGTACAGTACTTCCTGGTGGGTACCACTGCAAGCCAGAATTTGTCCGGTTAGCTATTTTGCTTTTGAAAACCGGCGTTCAATCATATCAATTAGATTTCCGTGTAATCCGCCGAATCCGCCATTGGACAGGATCGCAACCACGTCTTCGGGCTGAACATTCGCCGAAACACGGGCAGCGATGGCATCGGCATCGGGCCAATTGAAGGCTTCGTTTCCACGCCGACGGATGTCTTCAACCAGCTGGGTTGGGTTCATGCGGTCGGCTTCATCGATCCCGGATTGGTCGAAGGGCGAGGCGATCACTGCGATGTCCGCGGTGTCGAATGCGGCCGCATAAGCGTCTTGAAAGACATTGCGACGACTGGTATTGCTGCGTGGCTCAAAGATTGCCCAGAGGCGGCGTCCACCAAAGCGGAGTCGCAATGCTTCCAGTGTGAGCTGAACAGCGGTGGGGTGGTGGGCAAAGTCATCGATCACCGTCACACCACCCGGTTCCCCTCGGATTTCTTGTCGTCGTCGAATTCCCTTGAACGACTCGAAGCCCTTGGCAAGCTCGGCTGGACTCAGGCCTTCTCGGTCCAAGGCAGCGACGATGGCAACCTGGTTGTACAGGTTGTGCTCTCCGACCATCCCAGAGTCGAATGTGCCCCATGCCTTGCCTTCGTGGAGCACGGTAAAACGCATGATCCCACGGGTGGTGTCCACCGAGTCGATGCGTCCATCCCATGCTTGATTGGGTCCGTAGCGCCGGACTTCACATTCGGCACCAGCCACCACTTCCGCCACCGCTTCGTGGTCCATGCGTGCCACGACGCACCCATCGGCCGGCATGATGCCCATCAGTTTACGAAACGACTCTTGGCAATGAGCGAGGTCTCGGTAGATGTCAGCGTGGTCGAATTCGATGGAGGTGAGGATGGCTGTGGTGGGTCGGTAATGAAGAAACTTTGGGCCCTTGTCGAAATAGGCAGTGTCATATTCGTCGCCTTCAATGACGAAGTGCTCTTTGATGGGCGCTTTGGCTGTGCGATCGAAGTTTGCCATCACACCACCCACCAAGAATCCAGGATCTCGGCCTGCAGCTTCGAGAAGCCAAGCGGCGATGGCGCTGGTCGTGGTTTTTCCATGGGTCCCCGCAACCACGATGCTTCGTTTTCCTTCCAAGAAATGAGCGCCTATGAGAGAAGGGAAGCTCATATAGGGCAGGTCCCGCTCTCGGACGGCTTTTGCTTCCTCGTAGGTTGAGCGGACGACATTTCCGACGATCACGAGATCGGGCTGGTGGTCGAGGTTGCATGCCTCAAAGCCTTCCATCGGCTCGATTCCGATGCTCGCAAGGTAGTCGCTCATTGGCGGATAGACCTTGTTTCCGTCGGATCCTGTGACAGTGAAACCAGCATCGACGAGCATTCCGGCGAGGGCTGCCATGGCTGTGCCGCCGACGCCCATAATGTGAATCGTCTCGGTATTTTCGGGTAAACCCTGCACCTCGGGCATTGGTGCTCCAGCAGCTTTGGGGGTTGGCACCAGCACCCAGCCGGTGTACTCCATGAACATAATGGGTCAACGGAGGCGAGACATGGTGTGGATTGCATTGATATTGGCAGTTTTCCCTGCGGCTGCGGAGGAAGGGGAAGGTGTGGGCGTAAACGATATGCTGGATGCGATTCCAGAAATCGTGGCTCCAGTTGATCCAAACGCGAAGCCCAAGAAGGCGAAGATCGCGCAAGGAATGGACCTAGATGGCTACTACCGAGAATGCCAAGAGGCCGTGTACAAGTACTTCAAGGCGCCCAAGAAGGCCGTCCGAGCACTGCCCAGCGTGGAGGTCACCTTTGTCGTGACAATTGATGCTGAGGGCTTCATTACCGGACTCAGCGCACCTTCCCGCAGCGGGTTTAAGTCCTTCGATGCTGCCGCTTTGAAGGCACTGAACAAGGTGGGCCAGTTGCCCACACCGCCCCAAGGGTGGAATCCTGCGGTAGACAAGGTCTTGGTACCGTTTACGGCGACTTCAGGCCGCTGATACTGTTCAGCACTGCACGGACCCTTCCAGTGCATCTTTGGTCCTGCATCAAGCGGTGGAGATCTTCGATCGTATCCACGTCATAGCAGTTGGGGAGGCATTGGATTGGGTGCCCAGTGGCGTCGAGTCGGCTGATCGTCGTGCGGTAGACCGTGGGCTCGGACCAGGTCATTCCAGAGAACAAGGTCTCGGAGAGGCCCGGGATGGAGAGGTCCGCGCCGATGGTCCAGTAGCCTCCGTCATCGGCAGGACCGATGCTCACCATTTTATCCTCGACATTTGCCGGTACAAGCCAACTGGGATCGAAGACTACGCAGTCCGTACCCAATGCAATCCGTCTCCCAGGGCCACGTAGGGCTGAAGACATGCGGGCGCCCAAGTCGCCATTTTCTTGGGCATACACAGCGATCCCGGAGGTCCGAAGTTGGTTGGCAAATGGGCTGTCGAGGTCGCCCGCTAAGCTGACGTCCACCGGCAGGCCGCTTGCCCGGGCGCGGTCCAGTGTCTCCCAGGCCATCGCTTCATGGAGGGCCGTGGCGGATGCTTCGCCGATGTGGGTGGCCAGTCGGGTTTTTACAGTTCCGGGAACAGGAACCTTGGTCAATACGACAATGCGTGTGCTCACCGGGAGTACCGCCATGTGGCAAGCATCATCTTGGCACCGCAGCGAAGCGCGCCTCGCACCGAGCCGCTTACCTTGGACTCGCCGGCAAACCGAACACGGCAGCTGACTGGTACCTCCAGAACCCGAAAGCCATATTTCAAGGCCTTTAGTTGCATCTCGACATTCCAACCGTAGTTTGGGTCTTCCATCTTCATGGCCAATAAGGCTGAGGTTCGAATCGCGCGAAAGGGCCCCATATCTCTGTATTGGTGGCCAGATATTTGGCGAATCAAGGTCGTCGCCACCGTGTTGCCAAACCGCTGTTGGGGCAACAATGCACCCGCCTGAGGACTTCTCGTGCGATCACCGAGAACCATATCGGCTTGGTCAGCCTGAATGGGACCCACCAAGTCGTTCATTTCGACAGGGTCGAAGCTGTGGTCCCCATCAAGGATGACCACGACTCCAAGCTGCTGTTCTACGGCAGCCGAAATGCCCATCTTACATGCATTCCCATACCCGCGTCTGGGCTCGCTCAGCACCGTCGCGCCCAAGCGTTGAGCGACCTCAGAAGTGTGGTCGGTGCTGCCGTTGTCGACGACGAAGACCGCACCCACCGATGGCATGGCTGCCAGCACATGCGGCAGGCTGTCCTCTTCGTTTAAGGCTGGGATGACCACAGCCACATCGGATAAATCGATCATCACCCGGTGGGGCTATCACTCCGCCGAACGAAGACCAGTGGGAGCAGGGCCAAGAACCACGGCCCACCACTCAGCGGACTGCTCGTGCAGCTGCAACCGCCAGGCTCTTTGGGTGGCGTGTAGCCGCTGGCCTCCACCTCGGGGAGGAAAGGCTCTTCCTCGACGGGCTCCTCTAACGATGAGCCGGTATCGGCGGATTCAACCTCCGGATCTCCAGTGTCTTCTGGTTCTGGGGTTGGGTCGTCCCGGGGTAGAAATGACACCTTGTATGGTACTGAGCCCGATGACTCGCCCTTCGAGGCTACATTTGCGACGGTGAGCCAAAGCCAGGCTCCGGTGTCGACAGTGACGGTGTCATGCACAGCTGTGGTGGACAGGCCGATGTATTCAGGGACGGACTCGGGGTTGCCATCCGCAAAGCTGGTGACTTGTCCGATGAGTTGGGCGTCAGAGGACTCAGCATCCGCCACATTCGGCAGGATCTTGACCGTCAGTTGGTCCCCATCGAGCCATCCTTCTGGGATGGGGAAGCTCATGTAGCTGACCGGCGCTAGTGCCCCACCGGAGACCGGTGTGTACCAGTCGGTGTCGTCTTGCAGTTCGATGGTTGTGGAGCGAAGATCCTGACTGGCGAAACCCTCGGCATACCCGTCGACCCAATAGTTATAGGACTCTGAGTCTGCGTAGTCCCAGGTCAAATTGTGGGCGCCGTGTTTCACGAAGGCCGCATTAAATTCGGTCTCACCGAGGAGCGTACGGAGGACCTGGACGGGGTCGTCGCCTTCGGTACCCTCGCGCCATGAAGAATGGATCGCTTCGGGGAGCCCCAACTGTTCGGATATAAAGCGAGGAAAGATGAACGCACCGTATTGGTGCAAGTCCGGTGGTGTGCCGCCGAAGTCATCTATACTGTGGTGGTATAGGCCCCTTTGGGGCTGAAGCGCGTAGAAGGGCAGAAAGGCGCAATAGGTGTTGCTCTCTGGCACGACTTCACCGGCAGCCCAGGTCGCTGTGGCCTCCCAGTACCAGCCTCCAGTTTCCCAGTCGTAGAAGGCCTCGCTGGCGTGTTGCACTGCGTGGAAGAACTCGTGGGCGATGACCGAACGTGCGTATCCGACTTCGGGTAAAATGTGCTTTCCGATGACAATCATGGGGTAGCCAAAGTCATCGGTTGTGTAGTAGCCGGCGTTGCCCAATACAGATGGGACTGCGCCGCCAGTGTCACCCAGGTACACGTTGAAATAGGTCCCACCGACTCCGGTGGGCTCGTCCATGCTCCAGGCCTCCACCTGAATGCTGTGTGCGTACTCAAAGTCCCCAAGTATACGGGCAACATCCAGTTCGGTGACGACGTGACTTGGGCCCCACTTGAGGGCAAAGTGTTCGGAGTACCGTACGTTTTCTATGGACCCGTGTACTTCATGGTCCGTCAGGTCCGGTGTGGGCGGCCCGGTTGGCGGTCGTTCCACACCGATAAAGTCTCTAAAATGGTCCGGTGTGCCACATGGCTGTGGCTGTGCCCATACATTTAGCGACAACAGCAAAAGGACCATAGGCACCACCCCTGTGGACACTATACCGCTAATAGGGGACTTCTTTTAAAGGTCGGTGCATCGCTTCGATGAGGATTGGCAACAACGAGTCCGGCACAGTTCGAGGATTGAACTCAATTCTGTGAGACCCACGGCCGTCTTCAAAGAAGATCAGGGGGTTGGTTGACGGCGGATCACCAGGCCGCGCAACGGCCGCTCGGCGTCCAAGGCCAGCCAATGTCTCAACCAACATGCCTTGCCGCGCGAGTTCCCGGGAGAGGTCATTAAAGCCCTCCCCAATGAGTCGGTCGGTGCCCATCGAACGAACCAAGAACCAGCGCGTTCCATTCGTGTCTACGACCCACAATGAGCATTCCGGTGTGGTGGTTTCCTCCGGCTCGAGACGCAGCGTCGTGTTCGGCCAACTGGCGCCAACAATCGCGGCTGCGATCTCGTCGCAAGCGGTGGAGCGCAGGGCCTCCGGTCCGGAAAGGGAGACCATCCCAAAGACGCCACCGGCGATGAGGGCTATCCCAGCAAGAACATACAACTGGCCCACGCGGATGACCCACTTGGCTGCGGTAAGGCGGGCCCGAAGCCAAGGAATCGGCGAGGGATAGTGCATCAAGGCGTTCGGGCCACTCGCTTGGCTGCGTGCACGCCCTCCATGTATGCCCATGACTCCGGCCGAGGCCGCGAGTGCGCCCAGCATAATCAGCAAGATTGAGAGTCCATCAAGAAACACAAAACACCTGGTGTTGAGGCTTTAACCTTTACTCTTTTGGTGCGATGTCTTTGCGGTGATGTTCCGCAGCTTGCGCAATGCCATCCATGACTCGGTGGGTCATCTCCATTTGAACGGAGAGTCGGTCGCCCTTGGCGCGAAGATCGTCGAATTCCATGACCGGGCCAAACACCACGTCAACGGCATGGTCAGCACGCTGCTTGGACCAGGAACGACGGAGTTCTGTGCCCATGCTGTTGGTGAGTCCAGTGACGAACACGGGTACGACGACCGTATGGTGTGAACGAGACAGGATGGTTCCCACGCCCGGCTGGGGCCGCAAGAAAGTGTAGGGATCGTCTCCTTTGCCCCGGGTTCCCTCTGGATGAATTCCCAGCTGCTGGCCGGGGCGCTCGAGCTCTGCGACCATCCGGTCGAGTGCATAGGCGTTGAATCCCCGCTTTTCTTTGCCCCGCATAATGGGTGGAAACATAAAGAAGCCACTCATCACGCCGTTGATCAAGCCACCGGCCCACCGATCGAAGAAGAAGGTCGACCGTACTGGGAACAGGATGTGCTTGGACAAGCGCGTGCGGGTGTAGAGAATGGGCCCGATGATGTAGAAGTCGAAGAAGGAACGGTGGTTGGAGGCGAAAATGACACAGTCGGTCGGTCCGAGCGCCTTGAGGTGCTCTAAGCCCCAGACTCGAACCCTGGGTCCTGTGAGCACCCATGAAAAGTGGACCATAAACAATCGGTTCCAGACAATGCTGACGGGTCGAAAGTATCGGAGAACCACATCGGCCACGCGGAACCAGAAGCGCTCGACGGGTAGGAGGGGGGCCATTTGCTCGGAGGTGGGTCTGTTCATCTTCGTTTGGTCTTTAGGTGGCGGAGCCCTTTATAATCCGGCATGGTTTGGCGTGGTTAAGTGTTTGGAACCGGAGGTGAGGATGTCTCGTTTATTGATCGCATTGGGCCTGGTTTTCGGAATGTCGTTGTCGGCCGTCGCAGGCACTAAGAACCCATTTCGTGTGGAGGCCACCGACACCAAGTTGACCACCAAAGAAGAGGGATCATTTACGGTGACCTTGCGCGTCCCAAAGGAGCATCATCTCTATCGAGACATGTTGATGGTGACCCCGACCACGTTGAAATTTACCCCCGATGGTGACAAAGGCGAGGCGAGCTTGATTGGGCCAGAGCTGGGGGGTCATCTCGCTGTAGGCGCACCGTCCTTTCCTCCTGGATTCTTTAAGGCGGATCCGGCCGATCCAACGTCGAGTCGCGAGCAGTACGATATGGACGTTGTGATCGAGATTCCGGTTACCGCTGCTTCAGCGACGGGCACTTACATTCTCGAGCTTCAAGTTGAATACCAGGGATGCAAGAAGTCATTGTGTTGGATGCCTCAGACTGACCTGGTCGAGTCCACCGTTTCCGTGAGTGAGAGCAAAAAATGACTTGGATTTTGAATGCACTGATATGGTCTCCCGGTGTTGCTTTCGCGGCAGGTGTCAGCTTGGCTCCTCCCGGGTGGGTAGCACCTCCAGTGGTCGAGATGAGCGGACTTGTCGAGTCGGCGTCTAAGCGACCTGAGAACCAGCCCCGAAAGCCACACCAGGTACACGCGCGACTGTTGCTGGACCGAGACTCGGTACAGGCGGGCGAGACAGTTCGGGTGGGCCTTCACCTCGAACAAGACGAGAACTGGCATACATATTGGAAGAGTCCAGGTGACATCGGACTGCCCACGCAGATCAGCTGGCGCACACCGCCCGGCGTCACCGTCGGTCCGTACGAATACCCAGCGCCCCACAAGTTTGAGTTCCAAGGAATCATTTCCTATGGATACGAGGACGAGGTGTTGCTGTTCTCGGAGATGACCTTTCCCGCTGATATGGCGCCTGGGACATACACCATCGGCCTTGAAGCGAATTGGCTGGTGTGCGAGGTGTCCTGCATTCCTGGGGAGGTGACCCTCGAGGATACGAAAATCATCGTGACCGATGCGGGGCCTGGCGAACTCAGTCGGTTTGCACCCTTGTTCGACCACGCGGCATCGTTTCATCCAGGTGCGCTGCCGCCTGGGGTGGAGATTTCAGGCAAGGTAGACCCTCCCGAGGTTGCCTTTGAGAAGCCCTTTACGGTCACACTGGACGTCAAACATCCATCAGATGTTGGCACCGATGACACGGGGTGGCCGTTCTTTGTACCCATCGCGGGTGACCAGTGGATGATTCTCGAGACTGCGTTTGAGAAGACGGAGGATGGAACTCGGATCACCATGAAGGGCGAAACATTCGCACCGGAAGAAGTGCCGGTCAATGACCAAGTGGGCGGCCTGTTTCAGATTCAGTCCGCCGATGGATGGGCGCGGCATGAGTTCTCCGTCCCACTGAAATGGGCGAAACCAGTGGCTGTGGCTTCTACCGCCGGCGGTGTGCCACCGGTAGAAGAAGCAGCCGGCGAATCGGTCGACGGTCCCGAAGCGAAAACCGAAGAATCCAGCTTTGCTTTCATGCTCTTGATGGCCTTTTTTGGCGGGATGCTGCTCAACATCATGCCCTGTGTTCTACCGGTACTGAGCCTCAAAATTTACAGCCTCGTAGAGCAACAAGACACCGGTGTAAGGGAACGGCAGAAAGCGGGCCTTGGATACACAATCGGTGTGCTGTTGAGCTTTATAGCGCTGGGTGGCACCGTCATCATCATGCGGTCGGTACTCGGACTTGAGGTGGGCTGGGGCTACCAGTTCCAAGCGCCGGAGTACGTCATTGCACTCGCGACCTTGGTGTTCGTGTTTGGTCTGTCTTTGTTTGGTGTGTTTGAAGTGCCGGCTTTCGGTGCAAGCAGCATGTCGGCCGCCCAGACCAAAGATGGAATGGTTGGCCACATTCTGACGGGAGCCTTTGCGACCCTTCTGGCAACGCCGTGTTCAGCGCCCTTCTTGGGGACGGGGATGGGCTTCGCTTTCACCCTGCCAAACTGGGGTATATTGCTCTTTTTCGGAGTGGCCGGCCTCGGTCTCGCGATGCCCTTCTTGCTGATTGCCTATGTGCCTGCCATGGCCCGGTTTTTGCCGAAGCCAGGCGCCTGGATGGAGACGTTCAAGCAGTTCATGGGCTTTACGCTGATGGCCACGACCGTGTGGTTGATCGATGTCCTTGCGGCGCAGACCGGTACCGCTGGAGCCAGTGGGTTCTTGGGCTTCCTTCTCGTGGTGTCCGTCGGATGCTGGGTTGTCGGGCGCTGGGGTGGTCCTGTGGCGACCGATGGTGCGAAGCTTCGCTCCTTGTTGATTGCAGTGGCTCTATCTGTGTTCGCTGGAATGCAGTTCTTGGTCACTGACTTCGCGGAGCCTGAGCAGGTGGACGATGGGAACATTGCCACCGACCTGGACTTCTCGGAGGAGGTGCCTTGGCAGCCGTTCACTGAAGATCGTGTGGCGGCACTGGCTGGGCAGCCTGTGTTTGTGGACTTCACTGCGGACTGGTGCTTGTCTTGCAAGGCGAACGAGAAGACGGTGCTGGCTTCCGAGTCCGTCCGAAGTGCAATGAAGGCCCACGGAGTCGTTCCCCTCAAGGCCGACTGGACCCGCCGAGATGCGGTGATCACCAAGTGGCTGCAGCGATACGGAAAAGCAGGCGTACCATTTTATCTGATGATTCCCGCGGACCCCACACGGGAGCACATCTCCCTTCCAGAAATCATCACTCCAGGGATCGTGATCGACGCTTTTGAGCGGGCAAAATAGGCCAACCCCTGGCTATGGGTTGAGGTGTTCGGCCTCATTCAAACGGTGGAGGCTCAGCCGCCCATCTTTGTACGAGAGCAGGTTGATCGCCGTGTTTTTCTGCCCGACCATCATATTGAATCGCGGTGGTAATCCGATGGTATCGCAGACCACGCCACTGATGGCCACCTTGTGGGAGACGATGGCGACGGGTCCGCCAGTTGCCCGTTGGGACAGGGTGCTGAGCAGGCTCGACACTGCCCGCGTTTGACACTCTGCCAAGGTTTCACCGCCGGGCACGCGTACATGGGTGGGATCGGCACACCAAGCTTTATAAAAGTCTGGATACCGATCCGGTAAAAGCGAGCCCTTCATTCCCTCCAGTTCGCCTTGGTCCAGCTCCGTGAGGTCGGGTAGGGCCTGAGGGTGCAGGCCGTGGACCTCCCCGAGCTTCATGGCTGTTGCCCATGCGCG
>CAWVVG010000102.1:0-10208 GCA_963932775.1 uncultured bacterium | reverse complement strand
CATCCGCATCCGAATCCGAATCGGCGTCCGCGTCGGAATCCGCATCTGCATCTGCATCGGAGTCTGCGTCCGCATCCGAATCGCCGTCCGCATCCGCATCGGAGTCCGCATCCGCATCTGCATCGGCATCGGCATCTGCGTCGGCATCTGCATCCGAATCCACAACATCAACACCGCTGTCATCCTTGTCCGGTGTCGTACAAGCCACGAACAGTGGGCTCAAAAACAAAGCTGCACACATAAAAAATCGGGTCATTTCGTCTCCATTCCATCCATAGTATCCGGAATCGGTCGCTTGGTGGGCTTTCATGAGGACTGCTGACCCGGACCACTTGGGTCTACTTCGCAGCCATCTGCTCACTTCTGCCCAGGGCACCGGACAAATCAGTCCAGAGGTCATCTACATTTTCCAAGCCGACGCTGATGCGCAGCAGGTCAGGCCCAATGCCTCCTTCCACTTTCGCCGCCTCGCCCACAATGCGATGAGTGAGGCCGGCTGGGTGCTGAATCAAGGAGTCGGTCGAGCCCAAGCTGACTGCAGGTGTGAACAGCTCAACCGCGGCCATCACCGATCGGGCCGCTTCGTATCCACCGCTCAACTCAATGGAGATCATGGTGCCCGGGCCGTCGAGCTGTCGCCCAAGAAGACCCAGTGGATCACACCCTGGAGCGGATGGATAGCGAACCCGCGCCACCGACCGATGAGACATCAGACGACGGGCCAAGACCTGCGCATTCTCTTGAGCCGCCCGAACCCGTACGGGCAGCGTCTGTAAACCACGGTGAAGCGTGTAGGCCGCCATCGGGTGCAGATTCGCACCGGTCAGGATTCGCACCTGCCGAAGGCGAGCCGCCCAGTCCTCATTGGTGGCCAACACCCCTCCAAGCACATCTCCATGTCCCCCCAGGAACTTGGTTCCAGAGTGAAGCACGATTGCCGCACCATGGGCAGCAGGACGCTGCAGGACTGGGGTCGCGAAGGTCGAGTCCACCATCACCGCCACATCTCCCGCGCCCTGAACGACCGCCTCGATGTCGACCAGCTGAAGGGTCGGGTTTGCGGGAGTCTCGCATACAACCAACGCGGTATCGGCACGGATGTGTTGGGCGACGGTCTCAGGGGTAGCCCACGACACCTCGAGTCCCAGCAACCCACAAGCCAACAGGTGGTCGGTACCACCATACAAGGGCCGAACTGCAACCACATGACTGCCAATCATCTTGGCGGCGAGCAAGGCGGCAGTCACCGCAGCCATGCCGGATGCGTATGCGACGGCACACTCCGTGCCCTCAAGGTTCGCGAGGGCTTCCTCAAAACGGGCCACAGTCGGATTGTACAACCGCTGGTAAATGCTGGAGCCCACAGGCTCCCCTCCACCCGCCATCGAATCAATGCTCCGGGTCGCTGAAGCCAAGTCAGGAGTCCGGTAGGTGGTGCTGAGGTCGATCGGAGGGACATGAGCCTCTCCCAAGTCATCGCGGCCACCGTGTATCGCCAAAGTATCTGGATGCATTTCGTACCTCATTCAGCATTTTTGCTGTATGTCAGTATATGATTCGTTATATCTATATACAATCGAATTAAATTGGGTTTTTTATGGCTGAAAATCACTTTGACCGAATCGATGACTCAATTCTCGCTGCATTGCAGAAGAATGCGCGAATCTCCAACAAAGAGCTGGCTGCAGCCGTGGGCTTGGCTCCATCATCGTGTCTCGACCGCGTGCGGCGACTTCAGGAACGGGGCGTCATCACTGGGTATCGAACTTCAGTAGATCCGGTGTCTCTGGGAGTGGGCATACAAGCCTTTGTAGCCGTGCAGCTCGCGGTGCACTCCCGAGACCTAGTTCAAGACTTCCGAGCCCACCTGCTGACCCTTCCAGAGGTGGTAAGCGTGTACCACATGGCCGGGGAAAATGACTTCTTGGTTCACGTCGCAGTGCGGGATGCACACCACATGCGGGACCTGGCCCTCGACTCATTCACCACCCGCAAAGAGGTGGCACGCATCGAGACGGCGCTGGTCTACGAGCACGTCCAAGCACCCGTCTGGCCCAATTACGCACTCCGAGATGGGTGAGCCTTACTCTTCTTCTTCGCCCTGCATATAGCCCAACTGCTCGAGCATCTTCTTGGTGGCATCATCGAGCTCCACGCCCGCAGTCCGGGCCTCAGCCTTGTACACCAACGGAGAACCCTGTGGCGGTGGCGACGTGCTTCGCCAAGGACCCTGGGTCTCCCGGGCCCCCGTAGCGGTGAAGGATGTCTTCGCATCGTAGGGCAAGATCTGGAATGACTCTCCCGCCTTCACCGACCGCTTGGTGCGGGCTCCACCCTTCAGCACAACACCCTTCTCCACCACCAACTCACCGTCAGCGTTGGACTCCCAGGGTTGGCCCCAGACCTCTTCGACACGGCTCTGTAGCTTCTGGGTGGCCTCTCGGTCCGTACTGGCGATGTTGGTGAGCTCCAGCGGATCGGTATCCGAAGCAAATACTTCCCGGCGGTTCCTCTTCAAGTCCCACTCAATGCGTTTCCCACCCTCATACAAGCTGATCCGGTGTGTCTTGAAACGAAAGGTCTCAGCGGGAAACGAACGAGACGGAACGGGAGCCCCTTCGATGGCGGGATTGAGGTCCAGTCCATCGGATGCAGCCATGGGTTGATCGGCCCAAGCTGCGATGGTCTTGGCGATGTCATGAATACCCACAGCCTCCGCGATCACCTTTCCAGAGGCCAAACCCTCACCCGAGATGATGAGCGGCACCCGAAGCTGCTCGGCGTACAAGGAGTGTGCATGCCCCCAGCTCCCCCGCTCTCCAAATTCCTCACCGTGATCGGCACTCACCACCCACCGTTGCTTCCGACCCGCCTGGTCCAGCTTCTCGTAGAGCGCTTTCAGTTGGGCATCTACGTATGCGATGGACTCGTCATACTGGGCGATTTGATGGGCCTTTTGCTTCTCGGTGAGCGGCCTCTTCTTATGGGAATAGTAGTTCCTGAATTTGCGATCGGTCTTGGCTGGTGCACGGTCGAACATCGTGTCGAATGGTGGGGGAGGGTCGTAGTGGTAGTGCACATCATAGAAATGCAGAAACAAGAAGAACGGCTTGCCTTCGGGCAGACCCTCGATCCAATCCACGGCGGAACCGATGACGTCGGTGGCCACCACGTCGCCCCTTAGGTTCTCCTTCTCCGTCTCGATGCCATGGTCGTCAAAGAAACCAAAGCCACGATCGAATCCAAATTTGCGGGACACATACAGGGTCGCTACCGATGCTCCTGTCGCGTATCCAGCCTCAGCCATGGCCTCTGGCAGCACACGGACGGTGGGGTCGAGAGACAGGTGATCATCCGTGACCTGATGGGTGACTGGAAGCTGACCGGTGAGCATGGTCACATGGGCAGGCAGTGTCCACGGACTGTTCGACCGAGCGTGATTAAACCGTGTACCACTCGCTGCGAGTGAGTCGAGAAATGGACTCGTCGCTCGCTCGTACCCATAGGACGAGAGATGATCCGCCCGGAGCGTATCAATGCTCACCAGAATCACATCGGGTTTAATGGGACTACCCGCCGCAATGTCGGGTGCAGAGCTCGTACACGCGAGCAGACTTACCAGGAACGCCACCATGGCCACCCCGCAGGAAGAAACCAGAGAACAAGCGGTATCACACAAGCCATAACCACCACACCCAGCCAAATCCGCCATTTCTCTGCGAGAAAAGCGTCCCAGACTCGGCGCGGTCGACTGAGCAACCCCGCTCCATAGATTAACAAAAGAGGTTCAAGAGGAACCCGATATCGGGTAAGTCCCGCGAGCGCCGCAATCGCGGCACAATGGTAGAGCAAAATCAGTCCTGTCACGAGGCCATGTCCACCCCGCCCTCGCGCCACTAGTGCGAACGCTCCACCCACGAGAACAAAGCCAGAGCCGATGGCTTGGGCTAAAATCAACAACTCGTCGAACCACTGGGGCAAGCCTCGCCAATTTCCCCAGCGCAGATGGCGAGTCATCAGGGAGTGGGGGTTGAGCATCTGTGCCACTCGAACGGGCATGCGAGAGAAAAACTCCAAGGGGTGAGCAACAATCCACTCCTTTCCGTTCACCGTATTGCAGCCGTCTCGCTTGATCACCGCCTTGCGCCCAGCACACTGCTTGCGGCCCTTGCTGGTCTGGCGACCAAATGCCCGCTTCGAAAGATAGCCATTGCCATAATCGAAGGTGATGGGGCTGAAGTCGTTGTCACCCAGCCACATCATCTGCCCCAGAGTGCGGTCCGAGATGATGGCTGCATCAAACTTCTTGGAAATGTGGATGCTGTATGGCGCCACGGTCAACACCGCGCAGAGGACCATCATCGCGACCTGCTTGTAGGCCGACGCTTGGCGAAACCGACCCCAGAGCAATGTAAAAGCGAAGATGGGAAGCATGTAGGTGGCGACGCCTCGAAAGAGCACGCAACAACCACCCATAAATCCGACCAAAGCCGCGCCTCTGAGCCAGCCGGGCACTCCATCCCTGAGGGCATCACGGGCCTTGTCCAAAGTGAGCAACAGCGCCAGCAGTAGAGTGCCGTACAGGACCTCCGACCACAAGCTGATGGCAAAGAACGCCATGTGGGGGCTGAGGGCATACATCCACGCAGCTATCCGCGCCGTTCTTCGGGTATCTGGCTCTCCCCAGTCGGCGAAGACACGCTCCGCAATCCGGTAGACTAGGACCGTACAGACGGCCGCCGCGACAATCTGAGACACTTTTGTAGTGCCACCCAGTCCGGTCAACCATCGGTGGAATGCCACAATCATCGGATAGCCGGGGGCCCAGAGCCAGCCCGCGCTCCCCACCATTCCCTCGCCACCAACAATTCGGCTGGAGAGCTTCAAGTAGGTACACTCATCCCGAGCGCAGCCCCAACCCAACCAAACCAGCACAGGTGTGAGTCGGATGACAAAGCCCACGACCACGGCAGAAGCCAATGACTTGTCGGACCACCATGGTGCGCGCTTGGACATGGCAAGGGCGGTAACCGACCAGCAAGGGTCCACCCAGAGGAATACGCCAGTGACACCAAGGGTTCACGCGCCATGATTCGTTTTGTCTGGCTTTTGCTGAGTTTCGTCGCTCTTCCAGCGTGGGCAGGCCCCAGTATGGGCGCCTTGCCAGATGCAGTGGTCATCGTTCGCGCAGAACCACCCCCCACCCCCACGGACTGGGTGAACATTCCATCCCCACTGGCCGATGTTCATGCCGCCCCACGAGACCGGTCCACAGCGCTGCGACTGTCCCGACACATCGCGGCCATACTTCCCGACCTGGCCACCGACCTGGCCCTGCCCGTTGGGGCCCGCATCCATGTGGTGGTGGCTCCTACCCAAGCCGAATTCCACTCACTCCAGCCCGGCCGATTGCCAGACTGGGCCGATGGTACCGCTTGGCCACACCGGGGCTGGATCTATCTTCGAGCTCCGAGACTCCGAGGCCACACGACCGAACCACTCGAACAAGTGCTCAAGCACGAGCTCGTTCATGTCCTGCTCGGACGGGCTTTCGGAACCAAACCCGTTCCACGTTGGCTCCAAGAGGGCCTCGCCCAGCTCAAGAGCGGTGAGTTCTCAGCCGAGACCACCCAGACCTTGGCCATGGGTACGCTCGGTGACAATCTACTGAGCCTCCGTGAGCTCTCCCGAAGCTTCCCTAAGAACGCACTTCGGGCCCACCTCGCCTACGCCCAGTCTGCAGACTTCGTGGCATACATTCAAAATACCTACGGCAAGAAAGCCCTCAATGTGCTGATTCACAAGATGGCTGAGGGAGAGACCTTCTCATCGTCCGTGCGCATCGCAACCGGCGACACGGTAGACGACATTGACGTGGCCTGGAGGTCGCGTCTCCAAGAGTCACCATTCCAATTTGCTCCCTTGATGAACGAAGGGATGTGGTGGGGGCTTGGAGCCATGCTGGTGCCCCTCGCCTGGTTCGCCGTACGGCGTCGAAACCGCAAAAAGATTGCCCGCTGGAAACGGGAAGAGATCCTGGAAGATGCCCTGTACCGCACCATCGAGCGGGTCTTCGGTGAACAAACCCAGCAGCCAAGCTCAGGACCTGAAGCGGACGATGAAGCGGGTCCGCCCATCTGGCCCGTGCAGTAGCGCCGGGCAGACCGAGCCAAACACTTAGGCCCAATCCACTCCTGGATAAACAGCCACATCCAGGCCCAAGGCGCGCGCTTGTGCCGCAATCCATTCCAGCCGCTCATCCGGAAGTCTCCCCACGGTGTCCTCGGACGGTCTGCGAGCCACCGAGTACACCTGAACATGGCGAATGAGCCCTCCTTTGTCCAGGACATCCCGAAGCCTACCCACCCAGGCCTGCACCTCAGCATCGGTAGGACCAACCCCATCAAAAGTATGGAACATGCTCTGAATCACAGTGTTGTAGCGCCCGGCTGAGTAGTCGATGTTGGTCAGCACCCGCTGAAACGGAAACTGAGTGCCATCCACCTTGTGAAACCATGCCTCGGTTCCAGCATCGAGCTTGGCCCACACCTCACCACCCGCACCATGCAGCATGTCGAGGCCCTCGCGGACTGTGTCCCTCTGGAACAGTGTGGCGTTGGTCAGCAGACTCAGCCGAACATCCCCGAGGCCGAACCGCGCACGCGCCTCAATCACCCGCTCTACGGCCCCAGCGAATTCGCCAGCAGATGTGGGCTCTCCATCTCCGGCAAAGGAAATATCTCCAACCCGCCGCATGGACTCTGGAGCGGTATCAAACGGAGCGTGATCCCAGAGGCTGCCATCTGCAACCCAGCCCAAGAGATGGTCCAACTCCTCGTCCAGTCGGTCCAGGTCAACCACCCCAGAACCCGACGGAACCCGGCGATCAACCTGACAATAGGGACAATTAAAATTGCATACCTTGTCCGGATTTAGGTTGATTCCAATGCTCAATGCACCCACCCGTCTGGACACGACGGCGTACACATAGCGGTTGTCATCTAGGCTTCGGCGGTGGTCGGTAAAATCAAGACGGCGCATAGAACAAGGCTAACCCCGATTGCCGGCCCTGAGCCGTGCGTTAAGGCGCCACTTCCAACTGCATACGAGGACACCATGCGCTCTATCTTGTTTTTGACTCTTTTCTCCCTCGGTTGTGCCAACGGTACCGCGAGCACCACCATCCCTGGTGAAATTTCGCCCACCGGCACCACCCTCGTGACCGTCAATGGTAAGCCCATCACTCAGGACATGGTCGACACCATGATCGAGCAGATGCCACCTCAGATGCGCCAGAAGCTTGAAATGACCGGTCAAATGAGCCAGCTTCAAGAGCAACTGGTCATGGGAGAGTTGCTGTACCGCGAGGCAATCAAGCGGAACCTACACACTCAGCCCGAGATCCAAAACACCATCGCACTCGCGACCCGTTCAGCGCTGGCTCAGGGACTCATCGAGGCGGTCGTCAAAGAACGCACCACCGACGAAAAGGTGTCCGGATACTACACCGACCACAAGGTGCAGTTCGCTCGGCCCCAAGTGAAAGCAAGCCACATCCTCGTGAAGGAGGAGACCCTGGTCAAAGAGATCAAGGCCAAGCTTGAGGCTGGCGGCGACTTCTCGGCACTGGCCAAGGAGCACAGCATGGATCCGGGCTCGAAGGACGATGGTGGCTCTCTGGGCTGGTTCAAGAAGGCCGACATGGTCGGACCTTTCGCCGATGCCGCCTTCGTAGCCGAAAAGGGCACGGTCACCGAGCCCGTCCAGACACGCTTCGGTTTTCACATCATCAAGGTTGAAGACAAGCGCGACGAAATTCCCCTCGAAGAGGTCCGTGAACAAATCGAGGGCGCACTGGGCAATGAGCTGGCACAAGCCTACCTCGAAGAACTGAAAGAAGGCGCCACCATCGTTCAAGCCACCAAGGCCGACGCGCCCAAGACCGACGCGCCCGAGACCGACGAAAAGGCCGCCGAGGACGCGACCAAGTAATGACCACTGAAAGGAAGTGGGCGCTCATTCTGGGCGTCTCCTCTGGGTTTGGTGCTGCCACCGCTCGCCGCCTCGCGGCGGACGGATGGGATGTGCTGGGCGTTCATCTCGACCGTCGATCCACCTTGCCCGCGGCGCAAGCCGTGCAAGCCGATATCCGTGCGCTCGGATGCCAGGCTCACTTCTTCAATGGCAATGCGGCATCCGATGACTTTCGACATGAGGCCATCGCGGAAATGGCTGCTGTTGTCGACCGACAAGGCGGTCGCATAAAGCTGATGATGCACTCTTTGGCATTCGGTACCCTCGCCCACCTTGTTCCGGTCGGTGACAACAAAGCGGTACGACGAAATCAGCTTGAAATGACCATGGATGTCATGGCGAACAGCTTGGTCTACTGGACCCAGGACCTGATTGAGGCTGACCTCTTTGGGGTCGCACGCATCTTTGCCATGACTTCAGAAGGAAGCGAGAAGGCGTGGCCAATGTATGGACCCGTCGCCGCTGCCAAGGCCGCTTTGGAGTCCTATGTGCGGCAACTGGGCCGAGAATTGGCTCCCCGACGCATCACCGTCAACGCCATAATGGCCGGAGTCACACAGACCCCAGCCCTGGAAAAGATTCCTGGCGCGGATGCACTCATCTCTAAAGCCATCACCAAGAACCCCAATGGTCGATTGACCCAGCCACATGATGTGGCCGAGGCGATCGCTGAACTTTCCCGCTCCGGGACCCACTGGCTTAACTGCAATGTCATCCGTATCGACGGCGGCGAAAGCTCATCAGCCTAACTCTTAAGGAATCCATGCGACTTCTCATCTCACTCTTCGTCCTCAGCGCCTGCGGCACCACCGCACCCGCCAGCTCCACGCCCAGCGCGAATGCGCCAGCAGCCACCGAAGCCGCCAGCGTAGTGGCCACTTGGTCCGGTGGCGACATCTCCAACACCGACCTGGATGACAGCATCAGTACAGAGCTCATCAAGCTGGAAGCTGGGTTCGTCACAGGCCAACACGAGGCCCGCTCCAACGGCCTCGACGCCCTCATTGGAGAAAAGATACTGGAAGCCGAGGTCGCCAAGCGCACCATGGCCGACATCCCAGCCCTGCTGAAGGCAGAGGTAAACGACAAGGTGACCGAACCCACCGAGGAGGAGGTCGCAACCTTCTACAAGGTAATGGCACGCCAGATGGGGGGACGCTCACTCGACGAGGTTCGCCCATCCATCATCGCAGAGATCGCCCGACGGGCCACCGCGGAACGCTTTGAGGCCTATATGGGCGAGCTTCGAGAGACCTACAAGGTCAACATCTCTCTTCCCCAGCCCAAGATGCCCCGAATCCCGATCAGCGCCGACGATGACCCCTTCATTGGCCCAGTCGATGCACCTGTGACCATCGTGCAGTTTGCAGAATTCCAGTGCCCTTATTGCGGCAAGGCCAAGGAAGTCATCGATCAAGTCATGAAGAAGTATCCGGGCAAGATCAAGATGGTTCATCGGGACTTTCCTCTGAGCTTTCATGACCGGGCCATTCCAGCGGCCGTAGCGGCCAACTGTGCTGGCGAACAAGACCAATATTGGCCCATGTATGACGTGCTAATGGCCAACCAGCGGGCTCTGACCGATGCGGATCTGACCGGCTACGCCACCAAACTCGGCATCGACCTGGACCGGTGGAATACCTGCCGTAAAGATCCCGCCCAAGAGCAGGAGGTCCAAGCGGACTTCGAAGACGGCTCCAAAGCCGGCGTGCAAGGGACACCGGCCTTTTTCATCAACGGGATCTTCCTTAACGGCGCCGTCCCCCTCGAGAAATTCACAGCCATCATCGATGCCGAACTCGCGAACTAACAGCCACCTAATTTGCACCTGAGAGATGAAGCAGGCATCCTGTGTCTCTCGAGGAGAGCGTACATGAAACTCATCAGTCTAATCATTCCATTTACCATCGCACTGAGCACAGGGTGTGCCACTAAGCTGGACCCTTGTGGCGACGGCATGGCACGCGCCGATGATGGCAACTGTTACCCCTATGAAAATCTTGGGGACACGGGTCTTCTCAACCAACTGCCCGATGCAGATGCAGATGCAGATGACGGACCTCCTCCCGATGATGGCGGTGCCGATGCAGATGGCGGACCTCCTCCCGATGACGGTGGCGCCGATGCAGATGGCGGACCTCCTCCCGATGACGGTGGCGCCGATGCAGATGGCG
>CAWVVG010000101.1:0-10227 GCA_963932775.1 uncultured bacterium | reverse complement strand
TGCCATGACACAGGCGGAGGCCTGCATGGACTTGATCGACGGGTTCGCCGGGGGACCGGTTGCCATGGCCCGCTTGCAACAGGCCGAGAGTGTGCTTCAACAGACGCTCAAGTCAGTCACGGTGCTCAGCTTGATGGACCAGGCTGGCATTCGCCGGGCAACGGCCAAAGGTCAAGCGGCGACATCGCTGGTGGAGTCACTCTCGGCGAGCCGAAGCCTGTACCAGTTCATTGTCGACGAAGGCAACCGACTCCTCGGGTAGTGCCCCGCCTCTCAGCGACGCGTGGACCATCGGCCAAACCAAGCCATAGACAAAAAAAAACACGGTGAAGGGAGAGGCCAAAGCCCCTCCCCTCAGATCCTCACTTGGCAGACAGCTCGAGCTCCGCATCGCTGCGACGCAGCTTCTTCCGGATGGGCAACTCCTCGTCATAGACGACCTTGATGCCATCACCGAGCGCACGCTCGATGGTGCGAATGTCGCGAACCAATCGACCGAGGCCACCGGGTTCTACACTTGCCGCCTGGTCAGTACCCCACATGGCGCGGTCGAGGGTGATGTGGCGCTCGACCACACATGCACCCAGGGCCACTGCAGCCACTGTGGTCTGGAGGCCTGTTTCATGGCCCGAGTAGCCGATTCCAACACCAGGAAACTCGTTTCTCAAGGTCTCCACCATTCGCAGGTTCAGCAGCTCAGGCCTGCATGGATATGCGCTCGTCGAATGACAGAGAATCAGATTTTCCGTGCCGAATACTGCCACGCCTTGCCTGATTTCGTCCATGGTCGACATTCCGGAAGACAGAATGATCGGTCGCCCAGTACTACGCAGCTTCTCCAACAATGGAATGTCGGTCAACGAGGCGCTGGCCACCTTGTGAGCGACCGGCTCAAATTGTTCGATAAAATCAAGCGCCACATGGTCCCAACTCGATGCGAACCAGTGGATATTTCGCTCGGCGCAATATCGGTCGATCTCAGCGTACTCACGTGCCCCAAATTCGATGCGGTGCTTGTACTCGATGTAGGACATGATTCCCCACGGAGTTTCTCGCTGAACATCCCTTTGATGGGCCGGTACACAGAGATCCGGTGTTCGCTTCTGGAACTTGACCGCGTCGCATCCAGCGATCACAGCCGCATCGATGATCCGCTTAGCGGTCTCCACACATCCATTGTGGTTGATACCAATCTCACCGATGATGTAGGTGGGTTGGCCCGGTCCGATTGTCTTGTCTCCAATGGTAATCATCGTGACGCCTCCTTTTGCTCTCGAGCAGTTTCCGTTATCAAATCGACTAGTTCCCGAATGGCCCCTTGCCCTCCGGAAGTACGAAGCACTATGTCTGCTGCATCGAGCACTTCAGCGTGAGCATCGGCGACCGCTACACCGCACCCCACCGCCTGCATGCAGGCAATGTCGGGCAGATCGTTTCCGATGTAAATCGCATGAGCTGGGTCCACGCCCTGCTCTGACAGCCAGTCCAGCAGCACTGGGCGCTTGTCCGACACACCCTGCTTACAGGGGAGGCCGAGCTTCTTACACCGTGCGCTGACAACTGGGTTTTCCTCGGCGGATAGAACCAGTATTGGCACGCCTGCCCGCTTGATACGCGCAAGGCCTGCGCCATCCCCGCGATTGCATTGCACCGCCTCAGTTCCATCTTGAAACACAAGCACGGTATTGGGGGTGAACACGCCATCGAAGTCCAAGACCAGGGCACCTGGCTGGTAGCCAATGATGGACCGCGTACGATCCATGCGGCGACTCTCCAATAGGGCACGGGCCACAACAAGATCCGATGGTTCATCGATCTCCCACACCCGCTCTGCAGGCATCACATGGAGAGCAATTCGACCGAAGAAACGGTGGCCAGACAGCCTGAATCCATCGGTACGCATCACGTAGACTGCGCCTGTTTCCACATACTGAGCTTCTCGGTCCTGCCTGCGTTGGCGGATGCGCTCGTCGTGATTGACGCCTTGGCCTTGGCCAGTCTCATTGCGTCGCCACATAAACTGATGGCTGGGCGCCACAGCAACTGCACAATCGGCCTGGTCGTCTGATAGCGCATTGATGGTGTCATCCACATCTGCACTGGTGGTCAGGGGGCTCGTACACTGAAGAAATACGGTGAGCTCGGGCTCGACGCCGTGTTCATCCCGCAGCACATCCAGCGCATGGATCAGCGCAGACTCTGAGGACGCCTTGTGGTCTGCAATTGCCAGTGGGCGTTCAATTACCCATGCACCTGCCTGCTCCGCGACCTGTGCTATCTCAGGGTCATCGGTGGTCACCACAACCGCATCCACCATGGTGGCTTGTCTGGCCGCATCTATCGTGTGAACGATGAGGGGCTTGCCATCCAGAAGCGCAACATTCTTGCGGGGAATCCCTCTGGAACCGCCCCGAGCGGGGATGATCGCGACGCTGCGCATTGTGGCCTCTTTTGTGTGAGTCCACCCCGGTTCGGACGGGATTCGGCCACCTTGAGGCCAATCACGATCTTCAGTAGCCAAACGTCTCAAAATCTCGGAGGTAATAGTCCTCGAGCGTGGTTCGAAACTTATGGGTAATGGTCGGCTTTGAGCCCGATGACCGATTCAATCCTGGAATCGAGGCTTGAATGCCAAGGTCGTCGGCCAAGCGCTGGATTCCAGCGGCCGAGTCCTCCATACGAATCAGGTGATTGGGTCCTGCCTCGCTGTTTAAGTGAGTCGTATACTTCCACTGAGGAGCCACCACGTAGGGCTGCTCGACCCGCATGCGCTGAAAATAGTCCTCCATTCGCCACTCTTTCAGGTCTGGGTATTTGAGCAGATAGCCTCCGTCATATCCAGACCGGCAGTGAAAGTTAAAGCTGGACACAAAACGGTCCACTGGATTTCGAACCACCACGATGGTGGTGTAGGCCTCCCACACAGCCTTGTTGACCGCCAGGGTTGGAAACTGGTGGTCTGCATTTTGGGTCGGAAGACCCAGCCAGCCCTTCAAGCTGGTTCCCATGCACTTTGGATTGTGTATAAAACAAAGCTTTCGCACGTGATCCATATTGATGTTGCAATTGTAACGATTGAGATTCTCTGCCAAAATTTGATTCTTAATGATCTTCATGGCCAGTCGCTTCCCTTCCTCTACCAATGCCAATCGTCTCGCTTCATCTATCAATGCCTGCATCTTAGCTCCCTTGTGCCCCCCTATCGGCACATGGAATCCCGCCCTTTACGAGACTTAGTCATCCTTGACGCGACGAATGTCGATTTTTCCCCGCTTGGCCTTCCGCTCACTCTTGCGACCCGCTTGGCCGATGGGCGAAAGCGCGGGTCCTACGGGCTCCGCAATTACCCACGTACGGCCATCCGCCTCAAAAGTGACATCACCACTCTTCGGCTTCAAGCCAAGGCCCACAAATGCATGCCCCTTGATGTAGATAAACGAGGTGTCCAAGGTCGGATGGGCCGCCTTGAGCAGCGCCAGGTACAGGGTGGCCTTCGAGTCGCAATCGCCGCGGTTTTTGGCGAGCAATGACATGGGAAGACGAAACCCCTTGTCGCGCCCATCCCGACCTTTCTCATACGGGATGTTTTGCACCATAGCGAGTGCTCGCTTGGCAAAAACCCGGCGCCTAAGCTCCTCTGAACCAAGGGCGACGGCCAGGGGCTGCAGGTCGTCAGCATACCGGTATGCATGCTGGGCATGGTTGGGGATCACCTTGCCCTTGAGCTTGGTGAAGCCGTGTTGCTTCATGTAGCCGCGCAGGGCCTTCCGCTGGACTCGCTTGACCCCCTTCATCGCCTTCTTCAGCTTCTTGCGAGATTTGCCCCGACCCGAAATCTGTACACCCTTGCCCTCTTGGACCGCATTAATCTGTACCCCTGGCGTCTCTTTTCCATAGGAATTGATGGCTTTCGCTATGGTCTGGTTCGCAGCCTCCATTTGAAACTGTAGAGGTACCGCAAGATCCTTCTCAATGCGTTCCGCGGCCAGAGTAAATTCGACCGACTGCGTGCCTCCCTTGGCACTTTTCCAGGCCACCTCGAAGGCCCATTCCTCATCGCCTTTATCCAGGGAAAAGTGAGTCTGCTGAGCCGAGGCCTGACCCGACATCAGCAAGAAGATCAATGTCACGAATAAGGTTTTCATGGGGAAGCTCCTGAAATCAATGTAGTTTCTTGGCGGTGCACCGCCACTGTATGATCGGTTGACAACCTGGGAGGACGGCCTGCTTAGTTTCCGAATCGATCGACACGACAAGACCCAGCTTGAGCTGAAGCTCGACTACGGGATGCAGGAGGGTGTAAGCAAGCAGAGCTACCATCTGGAGACCTTCATTTTCGTGCCGAAAGTGCTGGCGATGACCGCCAAGACCTACCCGGCTGAGCGTTTCTACGCGGATACCGCCTCATTCATTCGAATGACGACCCCAAAAGTCCCCCTTTCCGAATTGTCTCGCAAGTCTGCGGTCCAACCCTGGGCATCGGACATCAAAGAACAACTTGACCGAATTTCAAGGGGTGAGCCTGCAGATATAGCTGCGGCCGAACAAGGACTCAAGCTCCTCGCATGCGTCTTCAAGGCTGCAGTCAAGAGTGAACACATCGCCGTCCGAGCTGCAATCGCCGGTGCAATCGATGACGAGCAGTGGAAACAGGCAGGCAAGAAGCTGAGTCGCTTCACCGATGATCTGGAAACGGCGCTGATGCGTCTAACCAAGGTGGGAGACCACTCCGACAAGCCCGAGGTACCGCTGTCACTGAAGGAGGGCTGGGCCGCAGTTGATGAATATGCATCCCTGTTGGCCGAAGAAGCGCTCACGGACCTGGTGGCCCTCGCCGACGTCGCCCAAGACAATCGGCGGCTGGGAGAGGCTCTCGACCGGGCTCGGGACATGGCCGTCGCCCAGTACTACCACCGCCGCTCCCAGGGGTGTATGAGCTACGCCTACCCGGGAGAACGCAACGAGCATCTCCCGCACCGGTGGCGCGTACTGAAGCGATATGTCAGCTCCGCACTGTATTTGGACGTCGACCGAGATCAGTCGGGACAATTTGCCACGGAGGTGGCCGGGATGGCTGCAGCGGCACTCGCGATGTTGTTCGCCACAGTGGCCATCTTGGTGATTCAACAGTTGTGGGCAGCCTCACTGAGCGCAGCATTCTTGTCGGCCATGGTGCTGTCATATGTAATCAAGGACCGAGTAAAGGACTTGGGCAAGAGACACCTCGGGCGTCGCCTGAAAAAATCGATGTCCGACCATATTGTTCGGGTCCGCGGACACGACGGTTCGGAGATTGGACAAGTCAAAGAGAGCTTCCGCGTCCGAGAAGTCGACCAGCTCCCCGAAGACATTCAGACCCTCCGATACGCTCACCTTAGTTCTCAGATTGCCATCGAGGGCAGACCTGAGACCGTGCTCTGCTACCGAAAGGACATCACACTCTCCTCCAAGTCCCTCGGTGCTCAATTCGCCAAAGCGGAAGGCCTTACCGATGTGGTTCGCCTCAACCTCCAGCCGATGCTGGCACACATGGATGATGGGCGTGAGACCTATCGATACATCCATCCTGCAACCCGTGCAGTCGAAGAAACCGAATGCGCCCGTGTGTACCACATCAATGTGGTTCTTCACTTCGTGAACGGAGAAGGCGCCACCCACACCCACCGCATCCGAGCCATCCTCAATAAAACGGGCATCCTCCGCGTAGAATTCGGCGATGACCAAGCCGAAGAAAGCCACGACGGCAGTCCAGCCTCAAATGGTGTTGCCAAAATTCGTATTTTCGACGACTGAGGCCAATATAGGATTGACCGCACGTACCGCACTTGGGACGATGCGACGCCATGCGCCTGCTCCTCATCATCCTCGCCACCACACTGGCTGTGTATTTTCCGGTGGTCGACCTTGGGTTTGTCTCCGATGACCACGGCCTGATTACCCACCCTGTGACCGGCATCACACAGCAAACCCTTGGGTCTGTATTTCAGTCGGACCTGTGGCACTTCCAAGAGAGCCAATCCGGGTATTACCGCCCCTTGATGATGGTGAGCCTCATGGTAGACCATGCGGCCTTCGGCGATTGGGCTGGCGGGTACCATCTTCATTCTCTGGCCTGGCACTTGCTCTGTGTCTTCCTGATAGGCCGGCTCCTTGGCCAGCTATTTGACCCCACACGGGGTGCCATAGCCGCCGCCCTGTACGCGGTTCACCCGGTGGTCTCTGAGACGGTCTGTTTTGTGTCTGCCAGAAACGACAGTATGGCGCTCGCGCTGGGGCTCGGGGCCATACTCTTGACGGCACCCAGAAAGGCAAGCGGGGCCCGATGCTTTGGTGCGGCAGTCCTGGCGGCAGCCGCGTGCTTGGCAAAGGAAAATGGCGTTGTTGTACTCGCCCTATTGCCCCTGATCGACTGGGCCCGGTTCAATGGGCCCCGGGCTTGGAGCCGACATGTGGCCTTGGCAACCGGTGCAATGGCAGCGTTGTGTCTACGTGAAGTTGTGGGGCCAGGTCTCGGCCACACTCCACCCATGAATGCGGCAACCCTGTTGGCCGACCAAAAGCTCACCGTGTTCAGCGAACTCCTCAGCAAGTTGGTCTGGCCCATGCCGCTTACGGACAGCAGCCATCTTGCCTACCTCTCCCCAATCAACATTCCGGCACTGTGCGCCGCAGGCTTTCTGGTCATCTTCCTATCCATCGCCGGGGGACGCTGGGGCCGGGCGGGGGTCGCCTTTGCTGCTTGTGCTGCCATCCCAGGCCTTATGGCCATCGCAAGCAGGTTCCTCATCGGTGAACGCTACCTGGCACTGCCAGTGCTCGGAATCATCTTCGCATTCACCGCCATGCTACCGCGCTCAAAGAAGCTGCCTTGGGGACTGATTCTCTTGTTGCCTTGGTGCTGGATTTGTCACCAACGAGTGGCCGATTGGTCCACCGACTTGAGCCTTGCACGTTCCGCCCACACAGCCTCACCCTCTCCGTACACCGCTGCTTGGTTGGGCCACGAGCTGGCACTGGATGGTCAAGCTGAGGCGGCATTGCCCTACTACGACGAGGCCACACAAGGAACCCCACCCACCTGCGACTTCGCAGGGGAATGGATCCATGCCGCCGTAGAGGTGAACGGGCCGGAAGCTGGGCTCGCTGCTGCGCAAGCGATTTGGAATCGGCGCTGTGCAGCGACAACAGGGGTACGCGGTGCGTGGGCCCAGGCCAAACTCGAAGCCGGCGACATCGATGGCGCCGTAGATCTGCTCACACCCATGCCAGCTCGGTGCACGACCCACTTGGCCCTCCCCATGGTCGCACTGTTTCTCCAGGCTGAGCAAACGATGGAGGCCAAGCAGTGTGCATCTGAAGCGGGGATGCCCTTTGATGCACTTCAGTCGGCTGCCGAAAGACTGTTGAGTCTCGCTGATACACCCTAGGACGCATCCAGTCAGTCCGTCTGCCCCACCCCACTTAGCTCCAGCCCGAATGTGAGATGCGCATACGCAAGTGGTGCACGCCGCCTGCAACCGACGCTGAGCCCACCCAACGTATAGACTCCGAGGCGTGTGCGGATTTGTAGGCTATCTCAGACTGGGCGACGGGCCCCATCAACCCAAGGCGGCGCCACTGACCGCCATGGCATCCTTGCTACGACACCGTGGTCCCGATGACCAAGGCAGCTTCGTCAACGACCGAATTGGTCTCGCCCACCAGAGGCTGAGTATCCTTGATGCCTCAAAAGCCGGCCGACAGCCCATGTCCAGCGGGGCCCTACACCTGGCTGTAAACGGCGAAATCTACAATCATCGTGCGCTCGCCTCAGGCCATGGTCTGAATGCCTCATTGCAATCTCGTTCGGACTCCGAGGTTCTGCTGAGGCTCGCCGAGAACATCGGCGTCGAGTCCACCCTCAATGAGATCGATGGCATGTATGCGTTCGCTCTGTGGAATGGCTCAGAGGAGCGGCTCCACCTGGTACGGGACCCCATGGGAGTCAAGCCCCTGTTTGTGCTGAATGAAGGACATACGCTGTGGTTCGCTTCAGAGATTAAGCCCCTCTTACTCGTTCCTGGATTCGAGAGGCGACCCAGCGCGGAAGCCCTCCACCACTACCTTTCCTTCGACTACATCCCAGGCCATCACACTGCATTTGAAGGCATCGAGGAGGTGCGCCCAGGGGCATGGTGGCAAGTGGACTCCAAAACGGGGGAAGTCATCAAGCGGGCCCACGGCATCACCGACTGGACCACAGACCCTTCGATCACCCAGGCCGATGCTGTCGCCCGATGTGACGAGCTGCTGCGGGCGGCGGTGGACCGACAGCTCGTGGCCGATGTCGAGGTCGGAGTGATGTTGTCCGGTGGGCTCGACTCCAGCAGCCTCGCTGCCCTCACCAAAGAAGTCCGAGGAAATGCGGACTTTCACACCTTTTCCATCGGGTTCGACGACCCAAGCTTCAATGAAGCAAACCACGCCAAGGTCGTCGCTCAACACCTGGGCACCCAGCACCACCAGATCAATGTGCAGCCCGAGGAGATCGCAGAGCTACTGCCGCTATCGGTGTGCTCCATAGATGAACCCTACGCGGACGGGTCAGCCATGCCCACCGCCATGCTAGCCCAGGTCGCCCGTGAGCACGTAACGGTGCTCCTCTCGGGTGAAGGCGGCGATGAGATATTCTCTGGGTACGACACCCACGCAGCAGCGGTAGCACGGAACTGGTACCGAGCTGTACCCGGTTGGCTTCGGCGAGGCCTCGTACGCCCCATGGTCAACCTCCTTCCAGTTCGCCACAACAAGCTCAGCTTTGACTTCAAAGCCAAGCGTTTTACCCATGGCGCCGAATTCGAGGCGGCCAGATCTCACTTCGCTTGGCGGGAGGTACTGACCGAAGATGTGAAACGAGAAATCCTGAAGACCGACGAGGAGTTCGCCCCCTCTCATATGCTATTTGACACCGTCTGGGACCAGTGCTCAAGCCCCCATGAGCTGCACAAAATGTTGCACACTGACCGGAGTTTTCACCTCGCCGATGACCTGATGGTAAAGAACGATCGAATGACGATGGCCCACTCACTGGAAGCGCGGGTGCCTTTCTGCGATTCCGCCCTCATCGCGTTCCTGGCCACCGTTCCGCCCAGGCACTTGATGAATGGAATGACGCCGAAGGTCCTGCTGCGAAAGGCCATGAAAGAGCGCCTCCCCACTTCGATTATCCAACGAAAGAAGATGGGGCTGGAGATGCCGTACTCGAGCTGGATGCGCGGCCCACTTCAGCCCATGACCGAGGCGATTCTTGCGCCCGATCGCGTGGGGGCCACCGGGATTCTTCAGCCCCAGCCCGTCACCCGGCTGCTTAAAGAGCACATGAGCATGAAGGTGGATCATGGCCGTGCACTCTGGGGATTGGTCAACTTGGTCCTATGGCACGAAGCGTACATCCAATCAGATTCCTTCCTCGTGACCACGCTTGCCGGCCGTCTGCATTAAACTCGCTCCATGGCCGGTGTCCAACCTCAATCTCCCGTACTCGTAGTTGGTGCTGGCATCACCGGCCTGAGCGCCGCTTGGCTGCTGACCCAAGCAGGAATCTCCGTCGAGATCAAGGATGCTGCCCCCGAACCGGGTGGCCTGCTGGCGCCAGTGGATTTCCGAGGCCTGCCCTGCGACCGGGGGTCCCACCGCATCCACCCCACAGCCCACCCTCTCTTGGGGGAACTGACCCGCGACGCAGGTTGGCTCAAGCGGCCCCGCCGAGGCCAGCTGGTGCTCGACCGAACCCACATGCGCTACCCGCTTCAGATTGGCGATTTCCTCCGAGGACTGGGACCCAAGACCGCGCTCCATATGGGCGCAAACTTTATGGTCCGGCCAGGTGCCCGGAGAGGATTTAGAGCTTGGGAAGAAGACCGCCAAGACACCTCCGATGACATTGGGTTTGAGGCCTTCGTGACCCAACGGGTTGGGCGCCGGGCCTACAAGCAGTTCTATGCTCCTTACGTGGAGAAAGTCTGGGGGCTGCACCCCGCTGAGATCTCTCAGACCGTCGCAAAGGCACGAATCTCTACGGCTTCTCCGCTCAGCACACTGAAGAAAGCCCTGCGCCCGTCCGAATCGAAGGATGCACACTTCCTGTACCCAAGCGGCGGAATGACCGCGTTGGTGGACTACTTGCTCACCCGCCTGGACGTCGCTGGTATCAAGATCCAATACGACACCCAGGTCACCGCCGACGAT
>CAWVVG010000100.1:0-10242 GCA_963932775.1 uncultured bacterium | reverse complement strand
GGCCGCTCGTCGGCGATGTGCAAAGCTGCGGAGAGACCTGAAATCCCTCCACCGATTACTACGATCGTTGGCATGTTCCCCCCCTCGTCATCGAAATGCGTGTCTATTCGGCGGCTGGAGCGGCTGAGAGGCTGCGCACATGGCTGAGCACGGCCTTCGCTCCGAAGGTAGCTAAGTCGGCTTTTGTGACCTCAATACCCGCCTTCTTCAGTTCCTTACGGATCTTCTTGAGCTCAGACATTGTGGACGACTGGGTCACCCCGAACATCTGGATGTCGTAGGCCTTGGCATCCGTCTTTGACCAGTCCCAACCCGCCTCGGGGTGGTCGGTTGCATAGCTCCCATTGAACTTCTTGCTTCCATTGCTGATCAGGTAGAACAGTGCAGCGTCGACCTTGGCGACATCGCCACCGAGTGCCTTGGTAGCCTTCCAGTTCGATGGGTCCGTGAGGTCTGCGGCTTGTTCGAGCCGACCCTTCTTCCCGTCATACCCGTGGCAGTCGTTGCAGGTGTTGGAGCCCTTGGCCATGAACACGCGCATTCCGTACTCGGTCAGTTCCTCCGAAGAAACAGCTTCAGCCCAGTCTTTTAAAGCCGGGGCCGCTTCTGTTGGGGCGGGTGCGGGTGCGGGCTCTGGGGCCGGTGCCTCGCCGCCACAAGCGGATGCGAAGAATGCAACGAGAATGAGAGTTGACTTGTTCATGGCTGTGGTTCTCCGGATTCTAGTTTGTAGCAATGGTGTTGAGGTACGCGATTACGGCTTTGGTCCCAAATGGCGTCATGTCACTCTTGGCGAGGTCAAATCCAGCCTTCTTGAGGTCTTTGCGAATCTTCTTGATTTCAGCCTGGGTAGACGACTGGGTCACGCCGAACATCTGGATGTCGAAGGAGGCGGCTTCGGCCTTCGTCCAGTCCCATCCGGCATCTGCGTTGTCTTTCTCAAAGTTGCCGTTGAACTGCTTGCCGCCATTGCTGACCAAGTATGAGATCGCGGTTGCGGCTTGCGGGGTACCGACCCCGTAGACTTTGTTCGCCCGCCAGGTATTGGGTTGGGTGAGGTCTGCAGCCTGCTCGAGGCGCCCCTTCTTTCCGTCCTTCCCGTGGCAATCGTTGCAAGTGTTGGAACCCTTCGCGAGGAATACCCGCTCGCCGTAGCTGGCCATGGCGGAAGCATCGAGCTCGGTCCATGCCTTCAGGTCTCCACTCGGTGCGGCCTTGGCGGTCTCTGCGGGTGCTGCGGCGGCCTGCTCGGTGGCTTCTTCTCCGCAAGGTCCGGTTGGTTCGGACCCCCCACAGGCGACAAGGCTTCCGAGGGCGGTGATTGAGGCCAGATGGGTCAGGTTCAAGGCTTTCATGGATTGTCCCCGTGCTGAGTACGCTAACTCAGCTTAACCTTCATCTTAACGGACACTGCACCCTCTTGCACGGCACCATGTGTGGCATCAACCCGATGTCTGCACTATCAAGAATTGAATTCTGGAGATTCGATGACAGGACGCGGCGATAAGTTCATTAAGGTTGGATTCTGGTCTCAGTTGGTTCTCTTGTTTTTGGTCGACTGGGGCAGCCTCGTGGCCTTCGCGAAACAAGAGGTTCCTTGGTATCATTACGTTGGTTTCGCAGTAGTGAACGTGGTGTTGCTGTGGGCTACTTGGGTCATGTGGGGTTGGCTGAAACCACAGCGGACACCGACAGACCCTATGATCGGTGGGGGTGAGGAGTGACGGATTTGGAGCCCCCTAAAAAAACGGATGAGGGCTTAAAACTTATCTACATCGGTGTCTCGACTATGGTGATCGCCTGTGGCGTCGCTTTGGCCATTGGCTATCAAGTCGGTGGTCCAGAAATCAATGAGGTTGGCTACCCGCTGCAGGTGACCGCGCTCGATCAGGAAGACGGGTCAAAGCTGGTCACACTGAATACTTCCGACCAGGACGTGTGGATTCCATTTTCATTTGTGTTGGGTAGGGTGGTTCCGGATGGTGCCGCGGCGGACGTGCTGATTCGTCGGCACTACTGGCGGGTACCCGGTGGGTCCACGAGTCTCGGTACGCAGCCTTTGATGACCGCGACCATTTCAGACGAATCTGTATGGGAACAGGATGGACTCGACGATGGCTTACCGGTCAGCCCTGTGCTTCTGCGGTGGTACAACTACAGCTACTGGACACACCTGCTTGAGAGCAAGCGCGAGGTGTATGGCCTTCGCCTCCGAGGAGATGATTCTCGCGCAGCATTGGTTCGACTGGAGAGCTACTACTGCGCGCCGGAAGGGTCCGGCTGTATGACCTTCCGGTATCGGGTGGTCGACCTCTGAGTCAAAGGTAAGGAGCTCGGACATTCGGTGGACTTAGTACACCCACAAAAAACCCCGCAAGACTGCGGGGTTTTTCTTGTCTGGTGTCTGGCTATCAGTGGTGGGAGTCGCCGGCTGAGATGCCATAGAAGGCGTTGGCAGCCAGGTCGAGGATGCGACTCACATCCTCTTCACCGGTGAACACATAGGTTGTGCCGCTGTCTGTCCAGACGGCCGCTGAGGCCCCCGAGCCTTCGTAGCCACGCATCAGATTGTGACCGATGTGCCGGCTGTGTTCTGTGGTTCCGCCACCGAACAACTGGTTGTAGGTTTGGAGGACGTACAGATGGTCACCATTGCGATACCGGAAGGCGCCGCCTTGAGCTTCACCTTGGATGAGGATTCCTCCCTCGAGTCCGAGATGGGCTGCATTGAGGTCGGTGGGTGTCGCGAGTGAGGCTCCGAGTCCTTGGGACATCAGGGCATCGCGAACCTCGTTCACATCGGAAGATTCCACAAACTTGCCCGTCGCCAGCGCGACGGTCTGATGCTTGCTGATTGCACTGGCGATTGGGTGAGTACCCGCACCGGTGGTGACACCCTTCATCAATGGGCCGACCATGAGTACAATAACGATTCCGAATAGAATGCCGATCTTGCCAGTCTTGCTGGCGTCTTCTTCTTCCATCAGGGGCTTGGGCGCATCTTGTTCGCCGGTTTCGACCTTTGCCCATTGCCGGGTGGACCGGACAATGAGTCCGAGTACGCCGAGAGAGAGAAGGAACATTATGGGCGGAAGCACGTGAGCTTGTGCAGGAATCTCAGGCTCGAGGAACATCCAGTACCATGTGCTGACGGCTCGGCGTTGGCCGATCTCCCCTCGGGCGCCGTCCCAGGCATTGAACGCCACGGGTGTCCATCCGCCGACTTCGAATTGAACGTCATTGGTGTCCGAAGTGGTCAGTGGCCGGGTGATCATCATGGTGTACCGACCGTCTTGGTAGGTGACATCACTCTTGATCTGGGTGCTGCGCTCGCTCTGGGGTTGAAACGAACCGAAGCCCTTGGCGTTGATCTCAGCGGTAGTGTTGCTATCTGCCCGCCACCACCATGTGTTCACTGCCCGCTTCTTGTCTCCAAGCAGGAAGTATGGTCGAGCGCCATCCTTGTCGGCCTTGGCTGGAAACTGAATGGCAAACTGGTCGGGGTGAGTGGTGTCTCTGTACACCGTGCCGTCCCGGTCCGCGTAGGTGTCTTCGAGGTTCGAGTCGCTGGACTCGGAACGGTCGTCCCATGTGATCTTGAGCGTAATTCCCTGGGAGTTGTAGATGGCCTGCGCATCCACAAACTCGACTGCAGGAAAGAACAACCGAGGGGGCTCGACGATCTGAGAGATCATAGAGAATCTGGCCACTGGTGCATCTTCCCACGCAGTGTCGTCTACGGATATGGGAAGGTTCTCAGCGCTTACCGCCAGAATTCGCTCGTCCTTGAATCGCTTGGGCTCAACTGAGAGGCTCTTGATGTAGTTCACCAGGTGCCAGCGGTCCGTTGCTGTGATGACATCGCGGTACGAGGCCATCGGAGAGCCAGTGAGCCCGCGGCTCAGTGTCTTCATGATGTCGGCTTGGTCGTACCCGTTGCGGAAGCTCTCCGGATTGCTCAGGTTCCGAGGCACCAGAATGTTGCCCCAGGAGTCTTCGGCCAGGGCCGCCCAGTTGGGTCCGTCACCGCGCCCTTCGGCACCATGGCAATCCGAGCACATGTTTTCTTCATACAGCTTGCGACCCTTGGCGATCGACTCAATCGAGGTGGCCACAGGAGGACAACTTAGCTCCGCCATTGCCGTTGCTTCTTCGATGTACTCGGGATCTGAGAAGTCCTCGGACCAACTCTTAATCAAGGCCACCAAGTCCCACGTTTCTTGGTCGTCCAAGATCGTGAAGGCCGGCATGGATGTACCGGGGATACCCTCTGCGATCACCTTGTACAGGTCGTCGTCGGTGGGAATCACGCCGTCGGGGGTTACCGCGAACTTGTACACGCTGTTGTCTTTAAAGACACGGGGACGTGGATACACAAATTCAGCAGCGGCGCCATCTGCAGCGCCATCTGGGCCGTGGCACTGTTCACAGCGCAGGTCGTACAGCGCTTGACCATTTTCAATATTTCCAGCTGCCGCCTGTGCATTTCCGCTCAGACCCAAGCCGACAAAAATAGGGATCAGAATTGTCATCATGATCAGTGACCCTCGGCGCTTTCGGCTGCACGGGGCTTGTAGCCTGTGTAGTCGTACAAGAATGCGATGACATTCCACATGTCATCTTCCGAGAGGAACTTCTCCCAGGCGGGCATGCTGGAGTCCCAAGGGCCCCCTGCATCAGGCATACCAGGGCCACCCTTTGATACTCGCCAAAAGAGGAACGCTTCGGAGAGCTGAGGCAACACGCCCGGGTCTTGGAAGTTCGCCGGAAGTGGGTTTACAGAGAGGGCGTAGTGCCCGTCCGCAGCCAGTGTGTCGCCGTGACAGTAGAAACAGTTTTGGTAGTACACCACTTTTCCACGCGCGACATGCTCAGCAAACTTCTCGGGATCCGAATCGGCCAGCGCTCTAATTGGACTGTCTCCAGTCACTACGCTGAATTCATGGGCCTCGGCCATTCCCGGTGTTTGAAGCTTGATATTGCTCGGTGGAGGCGGGTGCACTGACCGAATCCGGGGCGGTGCATCGGTGCTGGGAAGGTTGCTCAGGTAGGTCTGAAATGCAACCACGCTAGGAATCGTAAGGAGCAGAGCGAACAGCAGTGGTTTCTTGTCTGCTTCGACAAACACACTCTTGATGGGCGCCCAAAAGCTCTCCATCGCAACTGCGCTGGACGTGACGTACAGCAGCATCGCGAGAGCTGCGGTACCCGCGTACAAGATGATGAGCGCGCCGGGTGCGGGCGGCTCGATGCCATACTTCAGGAAGATTACCGTCACTGTGAAGAATGCGGCGCCGGACCAGAACAGACCGAGGCTCTGTCGTTTCAAGAAGATGGCAGCGCAGGCAGCAGCGAACAGAATGATTGAAATCAACATCGCGTCCTCCTTCCTATTTAGTGCTTAGCCAGTCGACGAAGGCTTGGTAGTCCTTCCCTGACATGCGGGAGTAGAAGTCACGGGCCGCAATCGCACCCTCCATAAGGCCACCATCAAACCCATCTGCAAGGTTGGCATCTGGATTGATGAGTGAATCGAGGATTTCCCATTTTTCCATGCGACCTCCGATGCCCATTAGGCTCGGACCCATCTTCACTTCATTGGAGTCGATGGAGTGGCAGCCTTCGCATCCGAAGTCGGCCCAGGCTTCCTCGGGGGACCCGACTGGCTTGACCTCGGCAACCGCTGCACCACCGCCCTCACCGCCGCCGCTTGCAGCAGCGCCACAATCGAACTTCTCAAAGGCCTCAATGTCCGTACCCTTGAGAGTGGCGTCACCGCCCAGAGTCTGGAGGTAGGCCACTACTGCCTGCAGCTGTCCAGGCTTCATGGCCCGTTGCTGTGCCGGCATAATGTTCCCATAGCCTTCGACGATATAATCGCCGGGCTTGCATAGGGCCTCGACCAGATAGTCCACATCGGTGAACCCACTGCCCCGCTCACGTGCCCGGTCATGGGCCGTGGCGCCGATGTTGCCCAGGGGAGGACAGCGGCCGGCCTCGCTCATGGCGTGACACTGGGTGCAGTTCGTTTCGTAGATCTCGGCCCCTGCCACCGCGAGGTCTTCGGGTGCCGTGTTGGCGCCGAATTCAACCTTTGGAGGAGACTTGCCTTCAAGCTGAGGCAATATCTGCGCGATGCCGGTGTAAAGAGCCGACACGCCGAAGGTGAACAGGAAAATGTTTATCAGGTTCTTCATTTGGAAAACCCGTCCTGGACGGGTCCAGGAAGAAAAAGTGGATCACAAACAGATAAGGGTCGCGAGAATATAACCCCATCGCCGCACTCGCAACTCGGACATGCTCAACTAAATCGGGGATATTGGGCGTTCGCCCTGGGCCCATGCTGTATTTGTATTTTTGTGGGGGGCTCGGGGGATGTCGAGCGCCGCACACAGGTTATTGGAGGCGGGCTTGCGGGTCGCGATGGCTTGCAGATGATCTAGAGGTTGTGATGCAGAACATATCCATGGGCTCGATGTTGAAACGCTGGATGCCACTTCTTGGGGTCCTCGGTCTGGTGATATTGGGGCTTACCCTTGGTAGTTCGGCGTTTGCCGCCACTCCGGATCCCTTCGGTGGCGACGTGAAGTACCGGGAGATGTTCACAGAGGACAGCACCTTTGGTTTCTTGAATGCCCGGGTGATCGTTTGGATCCTCGCTCAGCTTCACCTGTTGTTCGCCGCATTTGTTTTGGCCATTCCAATGTTGGTAGTGGGCCTGGAGGTTTGGGGGCATTTCGGAATCAAAGACCCTGCCGAGCAGAAGCGCTGGGACTCGCTGGCCTACGAATTCGCCCGTCTGATGTCTACGGCGTTCTCGATCACATCCATACTCGGCGCGCTCCTGACCTTCTGTCTGATCGGTCTGTATCCGCAGGTCATGACCTACATGGTCGACATCTTCGGACCGACTATGTACCTGTACGCCACCATGTTCTTTGGTGAGTCTTTCAGCTTGTACCTGTATTACTACGGCTGGGGTAAGATCAGTAAGGGCAAGCACATTGCGCTGGGCATCTTACTCAATGTGTTTGGTGTCACCCTGATGCTGGTCGCCAATGCATGGACCACGTTTATGATGGCCCCCGCAGGAATCGACGCCAATGGTGCTGTGGTAGACCGCACGGCTGCATTCTTCAACTTCTTGCTTCACCCAATCAACGTCCACCGTCTTATTGCCAACGTGTGTATGGCTGGCTCTGTGGCCGGCGCCTATGCCGCTTACAAGTGGCTCTCGACCACGGACCCGGTCAAGCGCGCCCATTACGATTGGATGGGGTACGTCGGCAACTTGGTGGCGGTCGTAGCGCTGCTGGTCCTGCCGTTCGCTGGCTACTATCTCGGCTACGAAATCTACATGTTCAACCAGCAGCTCGGCATCTACATGATGGGTGGGATCTTGTCCTGGCTGTTCGTGATGCAGGCGGTTCTCATTGGTGGACTGTTCCTGGGTGTGAACTACTACCTGTGGCTCGGCATGGATAGGATTGAAGGTGCGGAACGCTATTCGGGCTGGATCAAGTGGCTGCTTGCCGTCATCACCGTCTGTGTGTTGGTCTGGGCGACACCCAAGTCATTGCAGGTCTACATGACTTCGGCTGAGATTACCGAAATCGGTGGTACCAACCATCCGATCTTTGGCCTCCTTGGTGTCATGAGCGCCAAGAACACCGCTGTAAACATAATGATCCTCACCACGTTCCTGAGTTGGATTCTGTACCAGCGTGGAAACAAGGAAGCGACGGTACCGTGGGCCAAGAAGGGCAAGGCTGTTCAGGCGGCTCTCTTTGGTCTGGGCGCGGGCATTGTGATCTTCATTGGCGTGGGTGGCTATTTGCCCGAACTGTGGCTTGAGTCCACCAAGCGTGTGGCGATGTCGCCTTACCAGGTGCTGACGGTACTCGTGGTGATGGTGTTGGTCTTCGCCATCGATATAAAGCTGTTCAAGGGCGCAAAGAGTGTGGGGCGGATTCGATGGGGCGAGGTGAGTGCCCGGTCTCAGTACACGTTGATCTTCCTTGCTGTGTCGTTCACCTGGCTGATGGCACTCATGGGCTTCGTTCGCTCATCGTTGCGCCAACACTGGCATGTGTATGAGGTACTCGAGGACACGTCCCTCACCGCGTTCACCCCTGCAATCGGGTACGCGACGGTTGTCGTGAGTGTGTGCGTCCTGCTGTTCTTTGGGCTGGTTGGCATGGTGGTGTGGATCGCCGAGCTCGGCAGCCATGATGATGATCACGGCCACGATGCTGATTCAGTAGCGGCCAAATAGGCCGCAGTTGAGACAAGTAAGCCCACACAATCCGTTTAAAACGGCGGCCCTGGCCTATTTTGTTTATGGTTGCACCTATTTGTTGGGGGCGGCCCTCCAGATGACCCCAGACCGACAACACGACTTCTACGGTCTTCCGTGGTGGAGTTTCTTTGTTGTCGGGGCAGTGCTGGTGCTCGGGGTGCCTGTTTTGATCCGACAGGAGCGCCGCCGCTTCACGCAGATATTGAGTGTTTTTCCGGCGATCAAGGCGCTTACCTTGGTGGTCAAGCAAGGGAAGCTAATGGGGGCTTCAGAGCCCACGATTGCTTACAATTGGTTCTTCGCGGCTGTTGCGCTGACGGCGTCTGTGTTGCTGTTTCGGGCCGGCTTCAGTTCGTCGCCGGAGTCATCAAAACAGCAATAGGCCCGCGCACAAGGCGCCACTCAGGCCGGCGACGCCTACAATGGCGGCGAGTCTGTATGGCCCGGAAAATGAGCGGGCGTTCCACGCAATGGCGATGATGACGCCGCCCATCAGCGGTAGATGAAAGTCTGCGACTCGGCGCCCGAAGGCCAAGATTGCACACAGGCAGAACAGTGGGCCACCCAGCGCCCGTAATTCTGCCCAGTCTCTGTGGGCTGCGGCGCGGATAATGCCCGCGGCCAAGCTGAGTATTCCAACGGAAGCCAAAAGCACCATCGCTTTTAGACCTGGATCGCCGGGAAGTGACGGTATCGACTGCATGACCGAGCAGGTGACACGACGGGCCACCTTTGGCAAGGCTAAATTCGAAGCCCGCAGCCGTTGACAGAGGGGTCTTCTTCGCGATACCAATGGGCTTACAAATAGGGAGAATCTCCATGTACAACAACATCCACGTTCCTCTGGACAACTCGGACCACTCCAACGCCGCTATGAAGCTTGGCGTTGAAATCGGTGAGGCCTTTGATGCTCGCATCGTCGCCAGTCACGTGTATGCGGCCAAACTCCACGATGTGCGGTTCAAGCAGATGGAGTTCACGCTGCCCGAGGAGTATAAAGAGGAGACCGAGCTTGAGAAACAACGGAAGATTCACGATGCATTGATCGCTCGCGGTCTTCACCTGATCTCCGACTCCTACCTCGACCAGATGGGTACAATTGCAGAAGAAAAGGGCTTGAACTTCGAGCGCAAGCACTTCGACGGTCGCAACTTTGAAGCCCTTGTCGGTGACATCCAAGAAGATGATTACGACTTGGTGATCATGGGTGCCCTGGGTCAAGGTGCTGTACGGGATTCTCAGGTGGGCTCAGTCTGCGAGCGAATCCTGCGTCGTACCGAGGTGGACACCCTCGTGGTTCGAGACATCGAAGTGGATGGTTTCTCCAGCCCCGGTGGGATTGCAGTAGCTCTCGACGGTTCCGCTCACAGCTATGGCGCCCTTAAGGGTGCAATCGCTCTCGCGGCCAAGATGAATAAAGACATCGAGATCGTCACCGTGATGGGCGACGATGCCACTGAGACTGATTTGCTCAACCAACATCTGGTTGCCGCGGCCAAGCTGGTTGAGAAGGCTGGCCTGAATGTGACCACCAATGTGCTCACTGGTGAGACCGTTGCCGCGCTTCGTGGACATATGGTCGCCACCAAGCCCTGGGCACTCGCCATCGGGCGTGTTGGAATCGATCGTCGCTCCGAGGACATCGGGTCGACCACGGACAACCTGCTTCGCGTGGCTGAGGTCAACCTGTTGGTTGCGAGTCAGAGCTGGCGGCCAGGCAAGAAGTCCGAACTCGAAGCTGTGGCCATCGCCAAGTAGCTTCGCGCTTCGCTGACAAAAAAGGGGGACACCGAACTGGTGTCCCCCTTTTTTGTTGTCGGGCCCCGCAGTCGGTGGCCTTCACGTCCGTTCGTTGATCACCATCTGGATGTCGAGGAGCAAGCGGTCCACGGTCTCCTCATCTTCAACTTGGTAGAATCCACGAATGTTGAGGTCGGGATCTA
>CAWVVG010000099.1:0-10269 GCA_963932775.1 uncultured bacterium | reverse complement strand
TCCTTGCAGGCCTGTGCTTGCTGTACGCCACCACCGGGAGCTTCAGCTGGAACACCCCCATGGAGGCGGGCATCGCCACCATGGTCGCTGGACTCATCTTTGTGGGTGTAATGGGGAAATCTGCCCAAGTACCCCTTCATGTTTGGTTGCCGAATGCCATGGAAGGCCCAACACCCGTCTCCGCTCTGCTCCATGCCGCGACCATGGTGGCAGCGGGTGTATTTCTGGTCGTCCGGTCCTACCCCATCTTTGCCCAGGCCCCGGACGTGCTGCTGGCCATGACCTGGATCGGTGCCATCACCGCCTTCGTCGCAGCCTGCACCGCCGTGGTCCAAGACGACATCAAGAAAGTGTTGGCCTACTCCACCTGCTCTCAGCTTGGGTTCATGGTGGCAGCACTGGGTTCTGGCTCGATTCTCGGCGGATACTTCCACCTCACGACCCACGCATTCTTTAAGGCGCTGCTCTTTCTTGGGGCCGGTGCCGCGATTCACGCAGTGCACTCGAACAGCATCCATGACATGGGTGGCTTGCTCAAGAAGACCAAGGTGTCCGGGGTAATGTTCATCATCGGAGCCCTGGCTCTGGCAGGCTTGCCGGGTCTGAGTGGCTTCTTCTCCAAGGACATCATCCTTGAGAACCTCGCCCATGGAGGCCACTGGGGTCCATTGGTCTTGCTCGTTGCCTCCGCGGCACTGACGGCCTTCTACATGACCCGAGTGGTAGTGATCGCCTACCTTGGTGAACCCTCCGAGGCCACGCGCAACGCCCATGAGTCTCCGCTCACAATGCTTGCACCCATGGCCGCCTTGACCCTGCTCGCCATCGTTGGCGGATACGCAGGTGCACAGCTCGGTGAGCTGTGGGGCGGTGAGATCGCCTTCCACCTCGCCCCAGTCGGCATCGTGACTTCTCTGCTGGGCATCTCTGCCATTGGCTACGGGTACATCCGTTACTCCAAGAATATTGGGGGGCCGTCACCCGATGGACTCCGAACCTTCATTCTCAGTGGCCCAGTGGACCGATTCTGGGATGGCACGTGGCGAAAGGCTCTCCTGCCCACCGCTAAAAACATCGCTTGGTTCGATCGTTACGTCATCGATGGCGCAATCAACTGGGTTGGATGGGCTGCCATTCGTGGCACAGAAATGCTTCGACGCCTTCAAACGGGCCGGTCCCAAGACTATGCAGTCGCGGTGATCGTCGGCGTACTGTTCTTCGTACTCTATGGTTCGGTGGGGGGCTGAGATGAACGACCTAATGAATCTCCCATGGCTCACCATCATCGTGATGGCCCCTCTTGTGGCCGCGGGTCTGATGCTCTTTGTGCCCGGCGCGTCCAAAGGACCCATTCGAGTCCTGGCTGTCGGCGCATCCACCGTGTCGTTGGTGGGCTCCCTCTTTGTCGCCTGGAACTATGACAAGGCCGCTGCCGGCGTCCAGTTCCGCGAGGGCTTTGACCTCGTCCCATCCCTGGGCATTCGCTACGACCTGGGCGTGGATGGCTGGGGTGTGAGCTTGCTGCTGCTTACCAGCCTCATCATCTTTGCGGGCTGCTTCGCCACCTGGAATCTTCGGGACCGAGACAAGGAATTCTACATCCTTCTTTTGGCTCTGGTTGCCGGTGTCTTTGGCGTCTTCGTCAGCCTGGACCTGTTCGTCTTCTTCCTGTTCTATGAGATCGCTGTAGTGCCGATGTACTTGCTGATCGGCGTATGGGGAAGCACCAAGAAGGTCGCAGACGCGGGACCATTCCGTTTCCTGTTCAACCTGCTCGATGTCGGTGGCAAAGAGTATGCTGCTATGAAGCTCACGCTGATGCTGCTGCTGGGCTCCGCCTTCATCATGGCCGCAATGCTGGCGATGTATGTAGAGAATGGAGCCACAACGTTTAGCATCCTGGAACTGGAACAGGTCGAGTTTTCCAGCAGCATGCAGTGGTGGGCCTTCCCTGCCCTGTGGATGGGCTTCGGTACCCTCGCAGGCGTGTTCCCATTCCATACCTGGTCGCCGGATGGTCACGCTTCCGCACCCACCGCAGTCTCCATGCTCCACGCCGGTGTCCTGATGAAGCTGGGCGCCTTCGGTGTGATGCGCATCGGCATGGTAATGCTCCCCGAGGGCGCACTGTGGTGGGCTGAGATCGTGGCCTTCGTCGCGGTCATCAACATCGTCTACGGCGCCCTGAGTGCCATGGGACAGACCGACCTCAAGTACATCATCGCCTACAGCTCTGTGAGCCACATGGGAATCGTCATGCTCGGTGCAGCGACCCTCACTCCAGAGGGATGGAACGGTGCCATCTTTCAGATGTTCGCCCACGGCCTGATGACAGCCTTGTTTTTCGCCCTGGTAGGCCTCATCTACGACCGAGCCCACAGCCGGCAGGTATTCGAGATGGGTGGCTTCGCGAAGAAGATGCCCGCCGTGGCGGTGTTCTTCACACTTGCGGGCCTGAGCTCCCTCGGAATGCCGGGATTGGCTGGATTTGTGGCCGAGCTTCAAGTGTTCATCGGTGCCTGGGACAGCCTGTTTGTGGCCGGCTCCTTCTGGGCCGTCGCGGGCATCTTCGGCGCCTGGGTCACGGCCGTCTACGTGCTTCGCGGTACCCGAGCCATCTTCTGGGGCAAGGGTCCCGACATGAAGAAATACCCAGACCTCAGGGATGCCGAGGGTGTTGAGTGGGTGGCCTTGATTCTCTTGGGCGGGTGCTTGATCCTGTTCGGGTCCATGCCCGACCTCATCCTGAGCTTCATCGATATCTCGACTACCGAGTACCTTCAGCCCCTCGCCAACTCGCTCGCAGATAGCGCCGGAGACCGATGATGTTGGCACCTTTGATGATTCCATTGTTGGTCCTCGGACTCACTTTGCTGGTCTTCCTCGCAGACATGGCCGTCAGCGGAGACGACCGCCGCGGCGTGGGTGCGCTGACCACCATGGGCCTTGTCGGTGTCTTGCTGGCCTCTTGGTACACCCCCGAAGGTGCCGCCTTCGACGGCGGGTACGTGCAAGACGCGTTTACGCTCTATGTCCAGCGAGTGATCTTGATTGCAGGCATTATCGGCAGTCTGGGCAGCATCGACCACGCCGACCGGGTCTTCCCCAAACGGCAGGGCGAGTACTTCTTAATGATGCTGTTTTCGCTCATCGGAATGCTGATCCTGCCTGGCGCCCGAGAGATTGTGACCCTGGTTGTGGCGTTTGAGTTGATGGGAATCCCCCTGTACGTCATGGCGGCCATGCACAAGCGCGACAAGGCCGGCATCGAGGGTGCATGGAAGCTCTACCTCACCGGTGCAGTCAGCTCTGCCGTCATCCTGTACGGATTCAGCTTCATCGTGGGCTCCACCTCGACCACCATGGTCGCAGAACTTGTTCGGGCCCAGCCCGCTCCCCTCACCATCTTGGGCCTCACCCTGGTCATCGGTGGCATGGGATTCAAGCTGGGTGCAGTGCCATTCCACATGTGGGTTCCTGACACCTACCAAGGTGCGCCCACCCCATTCGTGGCCTTCTTGAGTGTGGCGCCCAAGGTCGCTGGATTGGCAGCACTGAGTCGACTCCTGCTCGAAGGGTTTGGCCATTTTCGGGTCACTTGGTGGCCGCCGCTGCTCGTGATCTGCGTGGCGACCATGCTGCTTGGAAACCTATTCGCCATCCCACAGAAGAACATCAAGCGCCTGCTTGGCTACTCGGGCATCGCTCACATGGGCTTGATGCTTCTGGCATTCGGCATCGGTACCATCGACGGTCTCGCTGCATTGCTGTTCTATATGGCCGCCTACACGTTCATGAATATGGGTGCGTTCTTGGTCACCGAGGTCGTCGGCTCCGGCGGTTCCGATGACTTGAGCGCTTGGCACGGTCTCAATGGCCGCGCCCCAGCACTCGCATTCGCGATGCTCCTGTTCTTGCTTAGCCTTGGCGGAATTCCATTCGCCGCAGGGTTCTGGGCAAAGGTATTCTTGTTCATGGCCGCGTGGAAGGCTGGCATGCCCGGGCTGGTCATTCTTGGAGCCATGTTGAGTGTAGTGGGTCTGTTCTACTACTTGACCATCGGACGGGCGATCTACATAGCAAAGGCCCAGGACGAAACACCGCTAACACCCGGGCGCGCCACAGCTTGGGCCATCGGACTGTGTGTTGCTGGCGTGGTGCTGTTGGGCCTGTTCCCGAACGGAGTCGTAGAGGCCTCTCAACTCGCAGCCGTAGCACTCCTTCCTTAAGGGAGGGGCGAACCCCTCCCTTAAAGAGAGCACTCTTAGCCTGGGATGAAGTCAGTCAGGAAGCCTGCGGCTCCGTCCAGTGCGAGATCGTACAAGCTCTCGCCGTCGATGGGCGTAAAGGCGCCGGCACACTCTACAGGCCAGCTAGTGGGGCTGCATGCATCGACCTCAGCGAAGCCTTCAATGCACTTCTCGACCAAGTAGCGATTGGGGTTGTAGTCCAGGGGCAAGGTCTGGTCGTACAGTCCAGTGTCCTTGCAGCGGTCCCGGAATGGGCCCCATGCGGTGTCGGTACACTGCTCCATAAGAAAGTCCTCGGCTTCTTCGATGCCGTGGTCCCCCATCAAACAGTCGACCATAGCGCCACAGATTTCGTCGGCCACACCATCGCAGAGCTCGGAGCCCGTCTGCATGACGGCATTTCGTGCATCGTTGTAGGTCGTCAAGCTGACCTCTGGTGCGTCCAGGGCATAAGGAGCACAGCCCATGGGCGGAGCACCGGTGAGCACATCCGACTCACTGCCGGTCAAACCATCACAGCTCATATCGGCGATGGCATCGGTACACTCTGAGAGGACCAACGCATCCGGGATCGCCATTCCACCCGCCTCAGCTTCTTTGCAGCGTGAGTCTGTGGCATGGGTCGCCTCGTCGCAGCGTTCAACCATCTCCGAACGGCTAAGGTCGCTAGTGCCATCGGCACATTCCACGGCCCAGTCACACAGTGCGTCGCAGTAGGAGTCTTTGGGGCCATCATCCAGGGCATCCTCAAGAGACTTCTTGAGCCCCTCACAGCCTACGAGACCGCCGACCAAAATTCCTGCTAACACTGAGCTATTCCACTGATTCATCATGATAAAAATCTCCTCTGGAACGTTCGGTTTTACCGTTCACGCCGGAAGTGTAAACGATTGCCAACCACCTTGCTCGCAGCGAGGACATACCCGCGTTAGCCGATGGGAATGCAACCACACCTCACACCAAGAGACATCGGCTGGATTGAAGTGGTCACGGGCTGCATGTTCAGCGGTAAAACGGAGGAATTAATCCGTCGACTACGCCGGGCGCAGTACGCACGTCAGTCGGTTGTCGTCTTTAAGCCTGGCGTCGACATCCGCTACTCCAAGGACAGTGTGGGCTCTCATTCAGGGCAACGAATGCGCTCCTTCAACATCGAGCGGGCCTGTGAGATCCGCGATCTGGTGGGTGAAGCACAGGTCATCGGAGTGGACGAAGCCCAATTCTTGGACCCAGAGCTGGTCGACGTGTGTGAGGAGCTGGCAAACGCAGGCCGACGCGTGATCGTGGCGGGCCTCGACATGGACTACCTTGGCAAGCCCTTTGAGCCGATGCCACACCTGCTTGCGGTCGCCGAGTACATCACCAAGCACCTCGCGATCTGTGTGGTATGTGGAAATCCTGCGGACCGATCCCAGCGGCTGGTCAACCGAGGCTCCCGGGTCTTGGTGGGCGAGACTGAGGCCTATGAAGCCCGCTGCCGGCTGCACTGGGATCCACACAATTTTGACCACGAGCAACAGTCCTTGCAGCTTGGCGACAACCTGGCCGAGCTGCACACCGGTTAAGGGCGGCGAGTGAGGACCCGATAGGGCCCGATGGCTGCGTGCAAGCTGGACTCACCCAGCGGCGTCAACGCCCTGCCCCCAATATCAGCGAACACGATAGCCCAAGTCGCGAAGGCGGCCGGCGGTGAGAAGATGCAGGCGTCGAGTCCATGGTTGGACCCACAAGGACAAGCCAATACCCGCTCTGCTCCAGCCTTCCACGCCCGATGGGCACGCCCAAACTCCGAAGAGATGAGTGTGTTGGTGTCCGGACACCGAACCCGAAAACCACCGAGTTGATTGCCGTACAGCCACAACCGTCCGGGACGATCCATCCAGATGCGGTTGCATCCTCCCTCGATGAAACGTTCCATGTTCTCACAGCGCCCACCACCGTCCAGTCCCCACTCGTCGAACAAGCGGGCAGTCACCCCTTCATCGAGGGGCTCGTGGGGGTTTATGGGCACCACCAAGAGATCCAAGCGATGAGAGGCATGAGGCATGCAGTTGTTTATCCCGGTAGTCCGGCTTAGAACGGCGGCATCTGAACGGAGTTCACATGTCCATTAATCGGATCAACGACATTCTCGGCAACAAAGCCCAGTCACTGCTCGGCCACACCTGCACCACGATCAGCAAAGATCGCCTGCACCTGCCCGGGAGTGACTTCGTAGATCGCATCTTCAGTGCGACGGACCGGAACATTCAGACACTCTCGTCCCTACAGCGCATCTTTGACCACGGACGTCTCGGCGGTACTGGGTACTTGTCTATGCTTCCAGTGGACCAGGGCATTGAGCACGCCGGCGGTGCGAGCTTTGCCAAGAACCCAGACTACTTCGATCCGTCCAACATCGTGGAGCTCGCCATAGAGGGGGGCTGCAACGCCGTGGCAACGACCTACGGTGTCCTCGGATCCGTCGCCCGTCGGTACGCCCATAAGATTCCGTTCATCATGAAGCTGAACCACAACGAACTGCTCACCATGCCGAACACCTTTGACCAGATCATGTTCGGCCAAGTCGACAAGGCTTGGGAGATGGGCTGTGCGGGTGTCGGGGCAACCATCTACTTCGGGTCCGAGGAGTCCGGTCGACAAATTCAAGAGGTATCGGCCGCATTCGCCCACGCCCACGAGCTTGGCATGGCGACGGTCCTCTGGTGTTACCTGCGCAATCCTGGATTCAAGGTCGACGGCCAAGACTACCACGCCGCGGCCGACCTCACGGGACAGGCAAACCACATCGGAGCCACCATCCAAGCCGACATCGTCAAGCAAAAGCTTCCGACCAACAACTTCGGATACAAGGCACTCAATGCTGGAGACTCCAGCTACGGAAAGCTCGATGAGCGAATCTACAATGAACTGGCCACCGAGCACCCCATCGACCTGACCCGCTACCAAGTGGCCAATGGATACATGGGACGCATTGGACTCATCAACTCTGGCGGTGCTTCCGGAGACAACGACCTTCAACAAGCCGTGCAGACTGCCGTTGTCAACAAGCGCGCAGGTGGCATGGGGCTAATCAGTGGCCGAAAGGCATTCCAGAAGCCACGGGCCGAAGGTGTGGCACTGCTGAACACCATCCAGGATGTGTACCTCTGCGATGACGTAACCATCGCTTAGGGTGACCTGAGCCAGCGCCAAACTTGAAGGCGCCTCTACTCCTCGCCGCCCAATAATCCTCGCATCTCGTCTTCAGTGCCGATTAGCCGATGCACGCTGCGGTACCCGGCTTGGCTAAACAATGTCCGTGAGCCCAAAACTCCACCGGCCCACGTCACCACCACAGGCTCACCGGCCCAAACCCCTACGGCTCGTACACGGGGGCCAAAGCCCAGTGGGTCAAAGACCAGACCCAAAGCAGCAGCGGTCTCCATCGCTGAAGCCGCATCCACCAACAGGCTGCGTTGCCACAGCCGGTTGAACATGTACACCGCCAGAACCGCCAGGCCGAACACAAGCAATCCGCTGAGTACACCCTGAACGACCGTCCCGTCGACGTATGAAGCTACCCCTCGAGCGCCACGCCCAGGCCCTCCCTCGCCACGATGACCTCGGGCTGGGTGTGCGCGGCCCAGTGCTGTGCGAGCGCATCCAGTGTATCGTCGCCCGCATCTGGGCTGTGGTGGAACAATGCCACCTTCTTCACGCCTGCGAGCTCCCCAACCTTGACTGCATATTCTGGGTATGAATGCCCCCAGTCAACTTTGGTGAGGAACTCCTCGCGTTCGTACATTGCGTCCATAATGAGCAGGTCTGCGCCCCGAACCAGGTGCAGCAGATCTTGTTCCATCGCCGAAGGCTCATCACCAGCCATGATTCCTTGGCCCACGTGTGCAAGAGGGCCAGTGTCCGTCACATAGCAGACCGTTCGCCCGTTCAAGGTCGCCCGATAGCCAAGGGTACCGCCAGGGTGGACCAAGCGCAGGGTCTCCACCTCATACGGACCCACCTGAAACTCTGCACCGGACGGAACACCATAGTATCGAATGTTGTGAGCCAGGTCATCGATGCGCACGGGATGGAGGAAACCGTTCAGATACAGCCCAATGCGCTCCCGTGCGTCAGCCGAAGAAGCCGAAGGTACTCCCAGATAAACACGAGACTTCGAGTCAAACACAGGCTCAAAATAGGGCAGGGCGTACAGATGGTCCATGTGGGTATGACTCAAGACCACGTAGACTTTTTTCTCTTCGGCCTTGACCAGGGCTTTGCCGAGGCCCCGTGCACCCGTGCCCATGTCGAAGACCAGTGGAGGGGTATTTTCGGCAGATATACACACGCACGACGTGTGACCTCCGTACTTTGCCGTCATCATTCCCGATGTGGGAATTGACCCGCGGACGCCCCAGAATGAAACCTTCAAGATGACCTACAAATAATGGCGAATGCCGATCTGTCCATCAATGGACCAACCTGCCTTTTCAATAACGTAGATGGTAGGCGCCATCTCAAAATAGATATCAATGGGCAGATCTCGCATCAACACGCTCATGCCCAGTACAGCACGTGGCCCAATGAACCACATCCCGGTAATGTTCTCCCAGAAGTTCCCACCCACGTTCAGCCCCACACCCACGTGAAGGGGAACACTTACATCCGGCTCACCGGTTTCAAATGGACGGAACTGCAGCACATAATCGGCGGTCACAGCAAGGTCCTGAAACACGCCGACATCACCGCCAGCGCCGAACTGCACGGCGGACCAATCGCCCAACCACATCTTTCCGACAATACCCGTGGGAGCGCCGACGCCCATACCGATACCAAATGCACCACCCGCGTGCTCCGCATTCACGGCGCCATTGCGGGCCATCGTATCCGTCACTGGGGTCTGGCCAAAGGCCGAGAGGGTGAGAGCAAGCAACAATGGCGTCATTTGAACTCCAGGGGGTGGGTGGTGCGCGGTGCAGGATTCGAACCTGCGGCCTCTGGCTCCGGAGGCCAGCGCTCTATCCAACTGAGCTAACCGCGCTTAGTACCCACGGGGGATGTCCGAACTATCACGTCCACTGGTACGGGCAAGGTGCCCATACTTCTATCCAACCAGCCATTTTTGAATGGCTGGAACCACATCGCTGTCCCATTCCTCGGAAGTCCGCACCTCCGCGAACTGCCGATAAATTGCACCCAGGACTGCCCACAGGGCCTCAATGGCCTCCATGCGAACCATCAGGCGGTCTTGCTCATCGCCCTCCTCCGGCAAGGCTGGCAGCACAAGGCCACCCACATCAAGACCGGGGCTCTTCAGCGTGAAGCCGTACTCTCGATCCGCCCACTGCAGTCTCAAGCGCACTTCTTTTAGGATCTTACCGGCCGCCATGGCAGCCTTGGCTTCCGCCGCACGAGCGGTATCCGCTCCGGTAAGCACAGCCCGAGAAACATCCTCACTGGGCAGGCGAAAGGCCATTCGATCGTCGACCCAGAGAATGATCTCCTCGCCATCGACGTTCACACGGCCACCATTCTCCTCGGTGGTCCACCACAACCAGGTAAAAAAATCAGTCGCCAAATGCGGGAGAGATTCAGTCATCGGGTACCTCCGTTCATGACGGTCATTCCTGATGCCGCCAGTGGGTCCACCAATTCTGGCGTCTCCACCAGGAATTCAAGCGGACTGAAAGGCTCCAAAGCCACCCCAAACGAGTTGCGACACAGGGTTCGAAACCGGTCATTCATCCCCTCGGATGTGCTCTCAAACAGAACCCAACCCTCGGGCAGGTTCCAGCAGAAGTGAACGACCTTGACCGTCGGCAAGGTCCGGGCCAGGAGATCGTTCTCGATGTTCATGCGAATGTCGGTCCTCACACTCGCGGGTGCGCGGGCACGGCCGCTCTCCTCACACCAGCTCGCAATGCGTTGTTCGACCATGGCGCGCACCAAAGGCCCAGGCAGCGTCTTCTTATCGATCCGCATGCCAGCCATCACAAAATGTGTGTAGAGCCATTGGTCGCGATTCGAAAAATCG
>CAWVVG010000098.1:0-10347 GCA_963932775.1 uncultured bacterium | reverse complement strand
TTACGGTGCGGCCCTGTTTCTGAGCTTCATGACAAACCAGACCAGCAGACAAGCCATCAGGCCGACACCGACAAGTGGGGATGCCCAGGCAAGAAGATTCGCTTTCACGATCTTCGACACACCTTCGCCAGTCCGCTGGTCATGAAGGGGGCACCGATGCGAGTGGTTCAGGAGTTGCTGGGACACAGCACGCTGCAGATGACCATGCGCTACGCCAATGCAGGTATGGCCGCCTTCGAAATCGACCGGCGACGCGCTCGTTCAGTACCTGTAGAAAGAAGAGTTTCCCTGCCGGGCTCCATTCTGCCCCATTTTCACGAAATGGCGGCAGGTTTAGATGAATAGCCCGTAATTTCAAGTAGATAGATGGTGGAGGCGGCGGGAGTCAAGCCCGCGTCACTCACACCAGTGGCCTAGTCTGCGCTCTTCTTGGCAGCCTCGGCCTCGGCCTCCATCTCCCTGGCGAACTCCGCCTCGAACTCCGCGTCGGCCTGTGCTTGCTTCTCGTCTGCTGCCCTCTTGACGGCTTCTGCAGCGGCAAGCTCGGCTTCCGCCCTCTTGGCCACCTTCGCCTCTTCGCGTGCCTGGCGCTTGTACATCTTTTTTTGTTCGCGCTCTCTGCGCTTGTGGTCTTTGCTCGGGGTCGTGGCCATGGGTGATCCGCTGTTGTGCAGGAAATAATGACGCTCGAGAACGCCCAATCCCGTGTCACACAACACGTTGTAATGTTTTGGACCGGCGTTTTCGCCCAAAGTGGCCCGTTGGGGCCCCTCTGGCCCCACCTAATAAGGATAAGTAGCACATTTTGGGGGCGGTCGTACGAATCTCGCCGCTAGAGGCAGACACGACTGCAGTCCGGCGATTGAGTCGGGCTACGCATCGGTTGTCAATCCGAGGAATGGTGGAGGCTGCGGGATGCGAACCCGCCCACCAAAGTCAACCAAGAACCAACGTTAGAGCCACTAATTACTGTGCGGCAACACTCGACATGACGCGATCCATTGCTTTCCGGAGTTTCCAAGCCCGGTCAGCCTGATCCGTAGCGCGCTTGGCTGACTGGAGGGCACCGGTCAGCAGCAGCATCTCTGCATCAGAGAGCTTGTCGGGGGCGAGCAGGACAACCGACACAATGGCGGTCTGATAGATATCCGCGCAGCGGTCGGGCTGGCCGCTGTTGAATAGAGGCACCCCCTCTTTAATGGCTGCGGCGAAGAGCTCAGAGATGCGTGCTGCAGTCCGGACGGCTTGGGTGGCTGATGTTTGAGCTGAGCCGGTTGGTGAGATCTCCAGAATCTGCAACATGAAGGGCCCTGGCTGCTTGTCGGCGAGCATGAAGCCAACTGAGCCTAGGGTCGTGAGCTGGGTACTCAATGGCGGCGCTGAAGGCACTGGTGTGCCATAGGCGTAGGCGCGAAAATCGCTGAAAGGAATCGTGATCTCAAGTTCAGAGTCGTCTTCAGTCTGAACGGCGGCTCGGTAGTAGATCCGCCGGAGTCGACGGTCACGGGGCCTCAAGGTCGCGATGTATTGTCGGCCATCGCCTTTAAGTCGGAGAATAAGCTGACTGAAACCCGACCAGTCTGGATTGTCCAAGGTCATTCGAGTCGATGTAAAGCCGCCATTGTTATCGAGAGAGAGGTTGCCCGAGAACACCATGGCATCGCCATCCGCCTCCATAAGATCAGCGTCAGAGACGCCACCCATCACGGTGTCATTGACGACCGACCATGTTGCGCTGTGAAGCGGCATTCCTGCGCTTGAAACCGACATCCAAACCATCCAAATTAGTGTGTTCATTTTGATCCCTGTGGTGCTCTCAGTCTGATGTTTTCTGGGATGAAATTGGCCACCGCAGCGGTTCGACCTGAAAAGCCATGCAACTCAAATGCTGGTCGAACCATTCGGCTAAATTTTCGAGTCTTTATAGATCAGCAAGAAGCTCAACAGCCAGCTGCCGTAGCCCACAGCACACAGTCCAAAAATGGCCTGGAATGAAATGCTGGAACAGGCGGTCCAGTAGCCTGCCCGAAAGAGGCTGTAGCTTCGCCCCAGCACGGTGCCCGATGTTGGCGTGTCCTCGAGGGTCGCTGGTCGCAGTGTGAACTGGCCACAGTCGACGTGTGCCACTTTGCCGCACCATGCGATGTACCAACCCATGAAAATTACAGCCGTCTGATGAACATCTCCATGGGGCCCTGTTTTCCTGAGCAAGATGAGGGTGTCGGAATCGTATCGCCACCGGTCCCATGAGTTCTTCAGCGTGGCGATGCCAATCAGCGCAGCCCCCAAGCCAAATGACGTGAAAATTAGTAGCCCCTCCGTCTTGTTGGTGGGATCGAGGCTCACAAAGAAGACGGCGCTCAGCGCAAAAGAGAGCGTTCCGAGGGTGTGAATCCGCTCGTTGGTGCTCCCCCATAGCTGGACGCTGAGGCTCATGACTTGGTGTGATTGCGGATGCGCACCCCGACAATCATCCCCAGCATGACGAGCAACAGCGGAAACCTGCTTGTTCGACGCCCCGTAGTTGAGCAGCCGCCACCTTCGGCCTTTGCGGAGGCAGCAGGTGTAGTCAGGTCGTCGTCTTCCATTAGGGTGCAATCGACCTCAACATACTCCTCGGTGTCGTTCACCTCATGAAACCCCTGAGTCTTGTCGAGCCACTCGGTGAAATCGGAGGCTTCCACGTCGGAGAAGTCTTCTGTGAGACCCACGGCCACCCAGAGCTTACCGGTGTACCCCTCGGGATTGTAGGCGACGAGGTAGACGTCCGTGTTCTCAGGCAATGAGAGCCACTCTTGATACAGAATCCACGACTCTGTTTGGGTGAATGGTTCATAGAATTCGGTGGGTTCCTCAACGTCACCGGTGTCGATGACCAAGGACCCCATTCCCTCGGGCACATCGAAGGGAAGGTCCTCATTGTCATCGTCTGGTAGGCCCTCAGCCAGGACTACGAGCGACGGCCGGTAGTCCTCGAGTCGCTCAAGCTTCGGCACGCCCAGCTCAATCCAGACCTCACTGACATCATCGGTTCTCATTTGAAGCCAGAGGGTATCTTCTGTGCAGGTCATCTCGGCGTACAGAGCGATCGAGATCTCAGGGTCTTCGACCTCAAATGCAGTCTCCATTGAGCTGTGATTGTTCGCGTAAGACGGCTTGTGAGCATCCGCTTGGTTGGAAAACAGGGCAACCCCCAAGAGCAGAAATGAACCGTTTGAAAACATTTTGAATACCTTTTTTAAGTTTTTACTCGATATGTCCGTCAAAGTTGGTATACTTGATTAGGTTTTGAATAACAAGGGGTTTATCGTGAAGTTTGAAGTTTTTTTTGATGGGGACTGCCCGCTCTGCATTCGAGAGGTCAACCTGCTTCGGTGGCTTGACCGGCACAGGGGGGCAATACAATTCACCGATATTACCGACGATTCATTTGATGCTGTTTCCGAGACAGGTCTCAGCAACGATGAGCTCATGTCCGAGATTTACGGCCGCCTACCAAGCGGAGAAATGGTCAAGGGAATGGAGGTCTTTAGGCAATTGTATTCTGCGGTTGGACTGGGCTTTGTGTTTGCTCCGACAGCTTGGCCGGGTCTTCGTCCGGGTTTTGATAAGCTGTACTCCGCCTTCGCTAAGAACCGCCTCCGGCTAACGGGTCGATGCACCGACGACCGTTGCGCGATTGAGGCGTGATGGGCTTTAGTGGCCCGGTCACAGCCCTCATTGTGGGGGCTCGAGGCGGAGTGGGTTCAGCCTTTCTCAAATCCATTGTGTCCAGCAGCGAGCAGCACAAGGTTTGGGCTACGTCCACGGCGAGTGACGTGAATATTGAAGGCGCTGACTATTCGTCACAGCTCGACATCTGTAGCGAGGAGTCACTGGCTGCTCTTGCCGCATCGATGAAGCGCGAGAACTTCCAGCCCAACCTTGTACTGAACTGCTCAGGCATCCTGCACACGGACCGGTTCAATCCCGAACGGTCTTGGCGACACCTCGATATCGAGGTCATGCGGTCCGTCTTTGATGTAAACACCTTTGGTGTAGCGCTGCTTGGAAAGCACTTGATACCCCTGATGCCGAGGGACGGCAGGTCTGTCTTTGCCACGCTTTCGGCCAGGGTAGGCAGCATCAGTGATAATCGCAGCGGTGGCTGGTACAGCTACAGGGCGTCCAAAGCTGCTCAAAACATGATCGTAAAGGCCCTCGCAATTGAAGCGGCCATGAGATGGCGACAGTTGGTTTGCGTCGCGCTGCATCCAGGGACCGTCGACACCCGCTTATCCAAACCGTTCGCCCGCTCGGTTCCCCCCGGAAAGCTGTTCAGCCCTTTCCAGGCCTGCGGCTACCTATGTGATGTCATTTCAAAACTCGGGCCATCCGATTCAGGCGGCTTCTACGCCTGGGATGGTCAGGCGATTGCGTACTAAAACCAAGGAGAGTGAGATGTTTGGATTCCTAAAGGCAAACCCTGCCAAGGCACTTGAAAAGAGCATTGCGAAAAAGCGCCTTGAAGCGGTTGAGATTCAGCGTTCGGGCGACCTGCGTGCTTTTGCACGACTCAGTAGTGAGCTTTTCGACCTCGAAAACCAGCTCATTGACGAACTTAATCGGGAGACTGAGGGCTGAGTATGGATGCAACCAGAGGCAGAGTGGCCATTGTCGGGGCGGGCATGTCAGGACTGGCTTGTGGCCATGCCATGACTGAGTGGGGCTATGACGTTGTGCTCTTTGATAAGTCTCGCGGTCCAGGTGGGCGGGTGTGTACCCGACGGCGTGAGTCGGCAAGATTCGACCATGGAGCTCAGTATTTTACCGTCTCGGACCCACAGTTCGACCGTGTGATTCAGCGTTTAGGAGACGCAGGCGTGGTGGCTCCTTGGGTGGGTCGCTTTGGTACGTGGACCGATGGCAGTATGTCAGTCAAGGATTCAGGGAGACCTCGGTGGGTTGGTGTGCCGAGAATGAGCGCACTGCCCAGGGCGGTTGCCTATGGTCTCGATATTCGACTTCAGAGGCGGATAGTTAAAATCACTACGGCCGAAAATATGTGGGCTTTGACCGACGACCAGGGGGGCGTTGCTTCGGGCTTTGACTGGGTGGTGGTTACCTGCCCCGGTCCTCAGGCGCAGTCATTGATTCCTGTGGCGAGCCCGCTGTATGGTGTTGCGGGTGGCTTTGATTATCAGCCCTGTTGGGCGGCAATGATTGGCTTCGAGTCGCCAGTACAGTGGGCCTATGACGGCGTTGCCCTGGACCACGATGTCCTGGCCTGGGTCGCGCGGGACAGCAGCAAGCCTGGGCGGGGTGACGGTGAGCGCTGGGTGTTGCACGCGCAACCAGGCTGGAGTCGCATGAACGTGGACACCGAGCCCGAGGGGGTACTGAGGGCCCTTAGGGCTGCATTTCGAGAGGTGTCCGGTGGGCTCCCTGCGGAGACTGCCGTAGGAGGCATCCATCGTTGGCTGTATGCGCGCTCGACACAGGTGGGCTCAAGGCCTGTCAACTTGGACCCTTCGCTTCGGTTGGGCTTGTGTGGAGATGGTGCGAGTGGCGCCCGACTTGAGCAAGCGTGGCTCAGCGGAGTCGAGATGGCCCGGGGCATCGCTGAGCAGTGAAAGCTTGGGCGAGGGTGAAATGGCCCCCTCACTGCATTCACGAAGACGGCTGTGCCACCGCAGCCATTTTTATGGCTGAAGGTACTGCCCCTCGATCAAGTAGGTGCAAGGCTCACCTTCCATGCCGTGGGTGAGACTCAAGGTAGACCCTTTGCCCACCACCAACATTCCGCGACCCTTCCCAAGCGAGTTGTTGGTCATGGTATCGAATGGAAAGCCACTGGATGAAATCGGCACATCATCCAAGCTCACTTCACACCAGCTCGTCGTGGTGATCAAGGTCCGCACCAGAAAGTCTCTGTCTGGGTCTGATGTCCAGATGGTGTGTGTGCCACCGCCCGGTGTATGAGCCGAAACAAACCGATGCGGGCTGCCGGCAGCCACAAAATACCCTTGCAGGTAATAGGGCGAACTAAGCCATGAACCCATACGGCGAACCCGTATTGTGGCGCCACCCTCCACCCGAAGCTTGGCATTCCCGGCGGCCACATACTCTCGATAATATGGCGGGTTCAACAAGATGACCTCGCCATCACGGAGAAGCTCTAAGTCACCACCTGTTTCTCGGAATGCGGTGATGATGAAGTCCTGTCCTTCTGGAATCAGCAATATATCGCGCGTGCCACCCACATCGACAAACTCACCAAACACAGACTTGTGTGGGTTGGACCCAAGCGACACGGCAGGCAGCATGGGGCCCGGCGGGGTGTGCGCCCACACCGGCGCAATGGCCGAGAGCATCGCAATAAGCCCAGTCACAACAACAATAAACTCCCCAAAAGCATCCGATGGCAATGCACGAGTCAGTATCTCACACCCAACCGCTGAGCGGCTGATTCTTACTTCACATCAAAGGTCAGTGGAATCACCCGACCTTCTGGCCCCACCGTTGAGGCGGGCGGCGCTTGGCCCTTGAGCCAGGCCTCCCATTCGGCGTGAACCGATACATCCACACCATCTTGTGTGGCCCTGTACTGAAGCCACGACTGCAACGCGTCCAGAAACTCTGCGTCCATCAGCTCCATGTGGCTCATGAGGTTTTGATGCAGCACCCGGTAGACCAGCTTCAGCTCATCGATTTCAAATGTGGAAAATCTCTGCATGGCTTCCCCCTGGTTGGTGACTGTGGGTAAGGCACTGCCCGCCTCAATGCCAAGAACGGCATGGGTGGACCTTGTGGCGCGACGAACGAGTCCACATACGGCTTGCTAAACCCACTCCCAAAATACCAGATGACTTCTGGACTAGCGGATCGTGGAGGCGGTGGATCGAACCTGTGTACTGTCACGGAGCGGCGCACCCTTGCCGTTCCATTCGTTGAAGCAGACGACTGTATTCGTCCCCTGAAAACGGGTACTCGTTGGCGCACGTGTGCCAGGCCGAACAGCTCGGTTCTCCCACCGGAAACGGCGACTCAAGCAAGCCCGGCCCCATGGCTCGGCCGCAATACCGCCACGAACACTTGGTGTCCCAGTTCACCGGCAACGCCAGCTGCAGGGCCATCCCTGCCGCCGAAAAGACTGGCGAGGATACCGCTTCTCAGACATGTTTAAAGCTTAGTCCAACAGAATGGTTGGTGGATGCGGCGGGAATTGAATTCCCGTCCACGCACCTTTGAAACACCAACAAAAACAGCCGTGGCCTCACTCCGTGTGACAACCGCGACGCCCCATCCAGCACCGGCCCCTGAAAGCATCTGACCGTGTCTGACATTGTGTGCACCCCAGCACATCAAGACCCGGTCCAACCATTGGTGTAAGATTGCCCACCATTCGGAGCTTCCCATGCGACTCATCACACTCGCCCCGACCTTCGGCTGTTCTGGCAAGACTGAAAACGCCGTGGCACCGCCTGGCGAAGACGGCGCTGCAGGAGAAGATGGAGGAAGGACGGTTGGTGAGTGTGGCGGACGGTGAGTTCGGGTATTTACTCCAGGTTCAGGGTGGGGGTGTGAGGACTGCACGATCCATTGATCGGCACGCGCTCTTTTGGGCGGCAGCTGTGTCGTTGCTGGCGCTCGTCTTGGTGTGGTCTGGCTTGTCCAGCCGAGATCTCACCGGTGATGAGATCGCCATCTTTACGGGCACGCCGTGGCGGACGCTGATGCTGGCACTCGACCCCTCCGAGCACTTCACGGGCCACATGCCGCTCAGCTACTGGCTGCGCTGGGGCTGGCTGGGTGTGCTGGGTGAGCAGTCGGTACTGGCCTGGCGACTGCATGCGGCGATTGGCTTTGCGGGTGCAGTGGGGCTTGTGATGCTGGCGGTGCCTGCCCGTGGGTGGGCTCTGCTCGCAGCGGCGGTGTTGATGGTCTCGCCGGTGGCGACCTTTCATGGGATGGATAGCTCCAACTACGGGTGGAGTCTGCTCGTCGGTAGCTGGGTCTTGGCTGCACTGGCAGATCCGCATCGTCGCCGATGGTGGCTGGTGGCAGCGCTCACGGTGGCGGCCTGGAATGACCTGTACAGCCTCTGGCTGGGTGTGGGTGCATTGGTAGCGCTGGTCTGGGTTGCACGGCCGAGTCGAGCCTCTCTGCGGCGACCTGCAGCCGTCCTTGCGGTGCTCACAGCGCCGCTGGTGGTGCTGGTCTTGCTGCGACTGGGTCTCTCTGATGAGGCGGCCTCGGTGGGCATGCATGCAGACCCAGCCTCGGTTGATTTGGGGACCATTGAAGTCTTGCTGCGACGTGTTCAGCGTCTGGGCGGTGCGAGCCTGTCCGGGTACGCGGCGGGTCGAGAGCAGCAGCTCTGGGAGCGGGTGCCGGCGCTGCTTTTCCCATTGCTCGCGGGTATAGGGGCACTCCGTTCTTGGCGGCCGTGGGGCCGTGCTGCGGGTGCGGTCTTGCTGGGTGGTCTGGGTGCGGCCTTGCTGGCCTCGGCACTGACCTTGGTGGTCTTTGATCGCGTGCTGCCCACGGAGCCACGGGTGGTGATCTCCTTGCTACCGGCCTTGGCTGTATCGGTGGCCGCGGTGGTGTCCTCGCTTGGGCGTGGCCGACTGTTGGCGGGTGGGCTGCTGTTGGGCTTGAGCGGCATGGCGATGGTTCAGCAGCACTTAGATCGCAGCACGCTGCACAGTGACGTCGCGGCCTTTGTGGCTCAACAGCGTGGGCCGACAGAGCGGGTTGTGGCACCCGAGCGCATACAGGCGCCGCTGCTTGAGGCTGGGGTTCAGTCTTCAGCGGTCTTGGACTGTCTGGATGTTCTTCCTCTGGACAGGGACAGTCTGTGGTGGATTCAGGCACAGCCGATTGAGCAGCAGTTTGTCTGGCGGGGGTGTCACCAGTCGGACGGCAGCCAGCCGGATGTTGAAATCTTGGGCTGGCAGGTCACTCAGGTGTGGACGGCGGGACCGCCTGAGCACGAGCGGAATGCGGCGGGCTTTGTGCGTCCTGTTGCGGCCTTCAGGCTCGAGCGGAAGGGGACGCAGGGTGTACAGCTAGAGGAAGGACGGATTGGTCTCACTCGCGCGCTGCTTGATGGACTCGATGGTGCGACGGTGGAGACCTCGCGTCTGGAGCCTGACGGTAGGTGGACGAGCTTGTCTTGGTTTGAGCTGGGCATGGGTAAGACACCAACGGTGTCACTCGACCAGCCGGCGATGAGTCGCATCCGAGTGAGGGCGCGGCCGGGCCTTGTAGCGGGGCTGCCCGAGTGGTCGCTGCTTGCGCCCTTGGAGCGAGACGTTCAGGCTTGGGAGTTGATGATTGTTGATCCCCAACTGACGCGCGCTGTCTGGACGCTCCCTGCGGCCTCGCTGAGCGATCCATGGTGGCAGGTGTTTAGGCGTCTGGGTGCGCTGGTCTTGGTGGTCTTGATGGCGCTGGCCTGTGTGCGCGGGGGGCGGCAGTGAGCTTGACCCGTGCTGCAGGTGCTGTGGTGGCCTTTGTTGTTGTGTTGATGGGCTTCAGGCTGTGGCGTGCACCGCTGGAGTCGTATGGAGACTCAGCGGCGCAGTACATTGAGCACTTGGCGCGTGTGCGGATGCTGGATCGGGTTCAGCAGTCGGAGTCACTGGGCTTGCTGGACGGTCTTGTGTATTTAGACGGTCTGTACCCACCTGGGTTGCACCTGGTCGAGCTTGCCTGGGGGGTTCTCTTTGGTCACTCAGCGGAGTCTGTTGTGTGGCTGGGGCTCGGCTGGTGGGCGCTGCTTGCGGTGTCCATTGGTGTGCTCGGGCGGCGACTGGCCCCGGAGGTTCCGTCTGCGGGCATGGCTTGTTTTGTCGCGATGGCCTTGGTGCCGGCGGCTCAGGGAGCGGCGCTACGGAGCTACTACGATCTGCCGATGACGGCCTTATTGTGGGCGGGGCTCGCGGTGATCTCGGGGCCTGTGGGGATGCGTGGTTTGTGGGCGGGTCTGCTCTTTGTGGGGGCGGTGCTCATCAAGTGGACGGCGCTGCCGTACGCCATCATCATGGTGGTGGCTTGGATGATTGCTGGCGGCGGCTCGACCTGGCGCAGCGGGCTCACGGCGATGTCTGTGGTGGGTACGTGGACTGTGGTGTATTTGGGTGCGGGTGCGGAGTCGTTCTATACGATGGGGAGTGCGACCTTCCAGCCGCCGCCGGGTGTGGAGCTCTCGGCGAGCCTGGCGACCGGGCCTGAGCGCTGGCTGGGTGCGCTGCGCGCGGGGCTGGGTGAGCTGGGTGTGGAGCGGCTTGGCTTCTATCCGACCCGCCTGGCCACAACGGTGCTCTCCCCCGTGGGGGCGGTGTTGGTGGTTGTGGCATGGGG
>CAWVVG010000097.1:0-10517 GCA_963932775.1 uncultured bacterium | reverse complement strand
GTCGTTTGACCTATGGGTCGAATGCCTCGGTGGTCACAGTGGTCGGCCTGGCTGTAATGGCGTTGCTCTATGTGGCAGCCATGGAATCCCGGGTGCGATGGGACTTCACCGAGGAGGGCCGAAACACCTTGAGTCCAGACATGCAGGCCAAGCTTGCACTGTTGGACGCGGATGGCCAGACAGTTCAGATTACGGCATTCACTGCACAGCGGGGCCACGAGGATGCGTCCGTAAAGAACGCAGCCCTGGGCGACTTGCTTCAAGAGCTCGGTACCCAGAGCACCACAGTGGACTGGCGGCTGGTCGATTTCGATCGGGAACGGCTCACGGCAGAGCGCCTTGGGGTCTCTGAGTATAGCCATGTGGTGGTGCAGCGAGGCCAAGGGCGGGTCGATATACGTGCCCGTGATTTATTCCGACGCATGGGGAGCGGTGACCAGCGACGTGTGGCATTCATGGGTGAGACCGCCTTTGCCCGCGCCTTCTCTCAGCTGCACACTCCCAAGCGGCGTGTGGTGTATGTGCTGGCAGGACACGGAGAGCGGGATTCAGAGGACCGGGGGCCTTCGGGCATGTCGGACTTTGCCGATGCCTTGGACATCGAGCGCTACGAGGTGGAGCCGCTCAACCTGCTGGCCGCAGTCTCGGGTGGCAGCGTTCCTGTGGTTCCGGAGGATGCGGCTGTGGTGTTGGTGGCCGGTGCATCCGCCAAGCTCGCATCCCACGAGACCGATGCGCTGATCAGCTTTGCGAGCCGGGGTGGCGGTCTCATGTTTGCCGTCGATCCCGACCGAGAGACCCCTGAGCTGCTGGTCCGCTTGGGCGTTGGTATTCAGGGTGGAGTGGCGACAGATCAGAAGGTGATGTTTCCGTTCTGGGATCGACCCATTCCCGTGATTCGAAAACACGGGGTCACCGAGGGCTTGATGGCCTCCAACTTGGCCCCAGTGCTGGCCCACGTCGCGCCCTTGTCTCTCGCTGACCCGTTGCCTACTGGCGTAAAGGGTTCTTCTATATTGGTTACCAGCCGTCGGGGTTGGGTCGAGCGGGGCGGTGAGCTGATGGCAGGCGCGCCCAGATTTGATGAAGGCGTCGATGGAGTGGGGCCTGTGGACATGGCCGTCGCATTGGAGCTTCGGCCGGGTTCGGACTGGGTTCGGGCGGGCAAGCCGCCAGCCAGGGTTCTGGTGGTCGGTGACAGTGACTTTCTGGGCAATCACTTGTTTTCCGATGGTCCAGGCAACTCGACCTTGGCCCTTGATTCCGTTCACTGGCTGGCGGGCGCAGATCTGAGGGTCGCCTCGGTCGGAGCGCGCAGACAGAAAGTCCGTCGACTGGCCATTTCCAAGAATGAACTGGAGACCCTCCGTTGGGTGAGCTTGGGCGTGTTGCCTGTTCTTGTGGGCCTCTTCGGCTTCGCGGTTCGTTTTGGTAGGAGAGGGCGATGAAGGCTTTTCGAGGCTCCGCTCTCGCTCTGGTCCTGTTGGTGGGCGCCTTCGCATTGGTCTGGTTCCTGAAGCCTGGCTTGTTCGACCGCGCCTCAGTCAGGGAAGACGGTCTTTTTTCTTTCGAGAAGCATGAGCTTGTCCGGGTGGACGTGACGCGCCCCGATGGCACTTCGGTGGTCTTGGTAGAAGAGGAAGGTCGTTGGATTATCGAGGGGTCGGGACACACTGCGGGCCGGTCCATGGTCCATCGGGTGAAGCATCAGATTCACGACCTGACAGCACGGGCTTCGGTGATGGAGGACTCGGACAATCTGGCGCTGTACGGTTTGGGTCCGAACCAAGTCGATGTAATTCTGAGCCTGAGGGATGGTCGGATCATTGAGTTCGCGGTTGGCGATCCCAACCCCACAAGCGTGAGCTACTACATTCAACCGAAATCCAGTGGGGCCATCTTTACGGTTCAGAAAGCAGCGGTGGACTATTACAGCCTCACCTTGGACGAATTTCGGGAGCGGCGTTTCGCCACGTTCGACACCAAGGACGTCACCGGTTTCGTTGTGGAAGTGAACCTGGAGGATGCCCAGCGCACCCTTGCGCTCGAGCGGGCCGGGGCGCGCCAATGGAATATGACATCCCCCATTGCGATGGCTGTGGATGACGACCACGCACGGCGAATGCTCGGCCGTATCTCCGCCATGAAGGCGGTTCGATTTGAGTCCCGTGAGGGTGTAAACTTGTCGGAATTCGGTTTCGACCTACCGCGCCTGGATGTGACCATCGGCTTCGCATCGCGGGAAGATTTACGGATGCAGATTGGTTCCGAGGCGGAGAGTGACGGTCGCTTTGAGTCTCTGGCTTACGTGCTGCTCGACGACGAAGATACGCTCTTTGTCGCCCGGAGCAGCTTGCTCAAGGAGTTCTCCACCGACCCCTCAACCATGCGGAACCGGCGGGTTGTCAAGATGTCGGTCAAGGATGTGGTCTCCATCGATGCGGTGCTGGCACCGGGCCCAGACGAGGACATAAGCGGAGAAGGAAGGGTTCGGTTCGTTGCAGCTCAGTGGGTGTGGCGGGACGGCGTACCCGTGTCAGGCAGCACGCCAAAGCGCGTAGCACAGCGTTTTGCGGAGCTTGAAGTCGATGACTTTGTGGATGGTGGTGGCTCGGGTGACCTGGGTCTCGATGAGCCCCGCGCACGGGTGGTGCTCCGAGACGACGAGGAAAACGAGCGCGTGATCCGCATCGGTGGTGAAGGTGAACCGCTGATGGATCCAGAGGGAAACCCACGGGGTCGATTTTACGTGCAGGTTGAAGGCGAGGACCCGGTCTACCTAGTGGACGCGGGCATTCTCGAGGTCATTCGCGATTTGGTTCGGGAGTCGGGTCGAAAAGACTCCAAGGATCAAGAAACTGCCGCGCGGCACGAGCGGATTGAGTCGGTTGAAAATGGGGTGGATCAATGAGCTGGACCTGGGTCTGGCTACTCACTGCGTGCTCACCGGTCGAAACAGTGGTCCCGGTTGCGGGGGATGAACGAACCCTGAAGCTGGTCTACACCGCAGATGTGCACGGTGAAATTGAGCCCTGTGGTTGACCAAAAAATCCTATGGGCGGTCTGTCCAGAAGGTCTACAGTTCTTGAGAATCAGCGCAAATCCGGGACCACTTTCGTTGTAGACGCGGGTGACCTGATGTGGAAATCCAAGTCTCTGCCCAAGACACGACTGGCCCAGCAACGACAGAAGGCCTTGCTTCAGCTCGATATCTATGCGGACGGTGGCATCGATGCGATGGTTCCAGGTGAGGCCGATTTGGCCTTGGGACTCGCTTGGGTCGCCAAGCAGGCGCAACAGCGGGCATTGCCCTATGTGGCGGCCAATCTGACGTGTGCGGGGTGGGACATTCCTCCGGGTCGGGTCGTCGAGAGGGATGGCTTTAAGGTGGCCTTTGTCGGTGTGGTTGGCATGTCTGAGGCCGGTCCGTGTACCGCTCGTTCTACCGTCCCCGCGGTTAAGCAGGCCTTTAAGGAACTTGGGGAAGCGGACCTTCATGTGCTTCTGTCTCATCAGGAGTCGAGCGCAGATGCTGCCATTGTTCGTGCAGTGCCATCGATCGATGTGGTGGTCAATGGACATGGCCGCAAGACGCTGCCCACTCCCGCCATACTCGAGGGGCATGCCATTCAGCTTGCAGCTGGAACACGGGGAAAGAAAGTGGGTGTCGCTGCCATCACATTGATGGAGGGTGCCACGGGCTTCACAGTAGTGGGTGCCACCGAAAAATTGGAGACTCGACTGGTTGCTGCGAGAGACCGGAGGGAGCTGACGGCTCTCCGAGCGGAGAAGTCGAAAACGCCCCGGTCCACAGAGCGCATAAACAAAGTCCTTTTACGGCTGGACAAGCAGATCGCTCAGCTGGAGGGGGAGATCGAGGCGGCCAACGCGGAGAGTACGGCGGTCACACACAAGGTTCAGAACCGTCTGCGCGGATTGACCGATGATGTAGCGGATCACCCCCAGACCGCCCGCAAAGTCGAGGCAGCGAAGGAGGGGATCGAAGCGGCTGCCAAGGCCCTTCCTCCGGCCAAGGAGTTGACGAAAGCTCGGGCCTTTGTGGGAGACCGAATGTGCATGTCTTGTCACGCAGAGCAATATGCGCAGTGGAAGTCCACGCCCCACGCGTATGCCTGGTCCACACTGGTCAAAGTCAAACGTTCTCAAGACCTGGACTGCTACGCTTGTCATGTCACTGGAGCCCATCATCCGGAGGGACCGCAGACTCCGCGTTCGGCGACCGGGCTTGAGAATGTGGGGTGCGAGTCCTGCCATGGACCCGGGCGGAAGCACGTCGCACAGCCCTCCAAGAGCAACATCACTGGGGTACCGGATGCCTCCGTATGCACCCAGTGCCACGATGGTGTGAAGGACGAAGGGCGGTTTGAGTTGGACGCATATCTTCCAAAGGTAGTGCACTGAGCGTTGCATACAGGCTCGATGTGGGTGAAGTGCCCACATGATCGTTCTTGGAATTGAATCCAGCTGTGACGAAACGGCAGCCAGCGTGGTTGGCCCTGATGGCGTGCTGTCCGATGTGGTGCACACCCAGGAAATTCATGGAGAGTACGGCGGCGTGGTTCCTGAACTCGCAGGCCGTGCCCATGCAGACAAGATCGTGTCCACTGTGGCCGCGGCCTTAGAGCGGGCGGGCATTGAACGGCCGGATGCCGTTGCGGCGACCGCTGGCCCGGGTCTTATTGGCGCGGTCTTGGTCGGTCTGTGCTTTGGCAAAGCTGCTGCCGCAGGTTGGGGTGTACCGTTCATCGGGGTCAATCACCTCGAAGGACACTTGTTGTCTGCAACCATCGAGTCCAATGGTCCCGCCTTTCCTTTCTTGTCCTTGGTGGTCTCCGGCGGACACACTAGCCTGTACTTGGCCGAGGGTGTTGGAGAGTACACCGTGCTCGGTGAGACGGTTGATGACGCTGCTGGTGAGGCCTTTGACAAGGTCGCGAGAATGCTAAATCTCGGATATCCAGGTGGTCCTGCAGTGGACCGGCTTGCATCTTTGGGCGATCCCCAACGGGTGAAGCTGCCTCGGCCCCAGCCCAAGCAGCGCCCCCCGAAAACCCCATCTGGGCACCAAGGCACCCGCCCATTGGATATGAGTTTCTCCGGACTGAAGACCGCTGTGCGGGCCCACCTCCAAGGTCCGGATCGGGCGTCGGATGCCGATGTCTGTGCCTCGTTTCAGCAGGCGGTGGTCGATGTCCTGAGCAATCGACTGATGCGCGCGGCCCGGGAGACGGGCGTGACCCGGGCGACGGTGGCTGGCGGTGTGGCAGCGAACAGCCAACTTAGGGCCGCCATGGAGGCCCTTGACCTCGATGTGATTCTTCCTCCGCGAAACCGGTGTACGGACAATGCTGCGATGATCGCCCATGCTGGCCGCCTTCGATTGCTCCAGGGCGAGCGCCACGGATTGGACCGCAGTGCCCGAGCTCAATGGACTCCAGGGGTATTGTGAGTCACCCGTCGACCCTGCTTAAAGACTTGGAACAGCGTGCGAAGAAGCGTTTTGGGCAGCACTTCCTGGTGTCGCCCGGAGTGGTCCGCCAGATACTGATGGTCGCTGACCTTGCACCTGGATCTCGGGTGCTGGAGATTGGGCCTGGGCTCGGTGTGCTCACAGAGGCCCTGCTCGGTGCAGGAGCAGATGTGACTGCCGTTGAGCTCGATAGAGACATGGCGGCGTTTATCCGCGACCGCTTGCCGGGTGTCAGTCTCATTGAGGGCGATGGCGCTCGGATCGACTTTTCGGAAGTGCTGGCGGGCGGGCCCTGGCGCTGTGTGTCCAACCTGCCGTACAACGCAGGCACCAAAATGATCACCCGGATGCTCCAACAGCCGGAGCGTTTCGACCGCCTGGTGGTCATGGTGCAGCGTGAGGTGGCGGAGCGTCTTGTGGCCGTCGCTGGGGATCGCAGACGGGGCTCGTTGTCCATTTTTACAGAGGCCCGAGCTGAGGCCAAGATTCGAATTCGCGTTCCCCCTGGCGCCTTTCATCCTGCTCCGAAGGTCCACTCCGCAGTCGTAGAGCTGCGCCTTCGGCCCCAAGCAGAAGTGGGTGAGGCGCCCATTGAGTTCTTCGATATTGTGGTCCGGGCCCTGTTTGTTCAGCCCCGAAAGACCCTCCGGAACAATCTCGCCACCATGGTAGATCGTGGGGTGGTAGATGAGGCCCTGGACGGACTGAGTATCGATGCACGCCGGCGTCCATCGACCCTTGAACTCTCCGAAGTGCAAGGCATCGCAGGCGCCCTCTACCGCCACTCCAAGGGCTGAAACCCAAGGGTTGAGTTGGACATTCGAAAGACGAGCGGCTAAACGGGCTCATCCTCGCGTACCTGTGCGCCAATAACTCTGTGTTGTGCCGCCTCTTTGAACCCAAGCGAGGGACGGATTCACAAAGATGAGAATCACTTCTTGTGGCATGACCGATGTCGGCGTGAAGCGTACGAACAACGAAGACAACTACCTCATCAATGATGAGCTGAACCTGTTCGTACTATGCGACGGGATGGGGGGGCATGCTGGAGGCGAGTTCGCTTCCGCCATCGGCGTGAATACGGTTGAGGAGGTTCTCACCACGATCGAGATTCGTCCCGAAGCGGAAGACTTCACCGTTGACGACGAAGCAAACGAGGTCGAGGTCGTCCGGGAGAAGCTGCGGTATGCCATTCGTTTGGCCGGCAAGCGAATCTTCGAGCGGGCCCAAGAGGACAGCGAATATCAGGGCATGGGGACGACCTGTCTCGCCCTCATCGTCGACTCTGGAAATGCGTTTATGGCCCACGTGGGTGACTCCCGCGGCTATTTGATTCGGGACGGTAAGATCGAGCAGTTGACCGAAGACCACTCTCTGGTCAACGAGCGAGTGAGGGCAGGGCTGATCACCGAAGAAGAAGCCAAGACCCACAAGCTCAAGAACATCATCACGCGATCACTGGGCTTCATGGAAGACGTGGAGATCGACCTGAGCGTTCGTGCTGTGCGGCGTGGTGACCTGTTTGTCCTGTGCTCGGATGGCCTCTCAAACTTCATGGAAGCCGAGGAAATCGGCGAGTGTGTCCTGGACCACGGTCCTCAAGGTTCCGCCCGCCGCATGATTGAGACGGCCTGTGAGCGGGGCGGGGACGACAACATTACCGTTATTGTTGTGCGCATCGACGAGGCATCATGAATGGCTAAGGGGCGGTCCGAAGTAGCGGACAGGCGCTACACCGTAATGTGGGTCCCTCAAGGGGGGCGGGGCAAGGTGCGTCAGCTCACATTGACCATGCGTCAGGTTCGTTGGTTGGCCGTCACTGCGGTGTTTGTGCTCGGCCTCTGCGTGATGGGTGTCGGGCTGATGGCCGCCAGTGTCCCCCGAAGCCAGGCTTGTGACTCGCTGCTGGAAGAAAACCTTACCCTCAAGGGTCGTCTGCAAGACATCGACCGGAAATTGGGTGAGATGGATGACCAACTCAGGCGCCTGCGTATGTATGAGCAGCAGCTCCAAGAATCGCAGATTCAAGGATTCTCGGGCTATGGCCCTGTGGACTCGGATGAAGTGGACCTGAGTACACTGCCGGAAGATGACGGCATCGCAGAGTTGGATATCGACCCGGTGACCGGCGAGTTCGGCGAGCCGATGCATGAACTGGATGGCCTCGAGTTGGAGCCAACATTCCTGAGCACGACCGATGCATGGTCCCACGATATTTCCCAACGGGTGGACCACATGCTCGCGTTGGCCCGAGAGATGGAGCCCGCAGTTGGTTTGATGGTGGAGTCTGCGGAGGATGCCCGTGCGCGGAGATCGGCCTATCCTTCCGCATGGCCGGTAAACGGTCGCTTCACCTCTGGGTATGGGTACCGTCGCTCCCCATTCAACAAGACCCTGAAGTTCCATTCGGGCATTGATATTTCTGCCCCACGGGGAACAAAGATTCGCTCCGCTTCATCCGGAGTCGTCTCGAGGGCGGCCTATACCGGTGGCTATGGCAAGCTTGTGGTCGTCGACCATGGCTACGGTGTGCAGTCCGCGTATGCACACAACGCACAGATTTTCGTAAAGACAGACCAAGTGGTCCAGCAAGGACAGGTCATCGGAACCGTCGGCACTACAGGCCATTCAACTGGGCCCCATTTACATTTCGAAGTCATGGTGGATGGCCGCAAGGTCAACCCAATGGCATATCTACCCCGGCACCCGACCTCCGGACGGGCTAACAGTCGGCCCTCTCCATGATGGGGTCAAGAGAAAGATTATGAACGCATTCGACACATTTGTAGCTAAGTTTATGGGCACCCGATCCGATCAGGAGCTCAAGGACTATCGCCCGTGGGTTCAGCAGATCAACGATCTCGAGACCAAAATGACCGGGCTCAGCGACGAGCAACTCGCCGCCTATACCCCCGAATTTCGTCAGCGCATAGAGAACGGGGCTCCGTTGGAGGGCCTCATACCGGAGTCCTTCGCCGTAGTTCGCGAGGTGGGTCGCCGAGTGTTGGAGATGCGTCACTTTGATGTGCAGCTTCTGGGTGGCATGGTGCTTCACCATTGCAATGTGGCCGAGATGAAGACCGGTGAGGGCAAGACCCTTGTTGCGACCCTACCTGTGTACTTGAACGCCCTGGCAGGAAAGGGTGCCCACGTCATTACCGTCAATGACTACTTGGCTTCCCGTGATGCAGACTGGATGGGTAAGATCTACAATTTCCTCGGCCTGTCCGTCGGAAAGATCCTCTCCAGCGAGCGAGAAGCGGGAGCGAAACAAGCCGCCTACGCCGCGGACGTAACCTATGGCACCAACAACGAATTTGGCTTCGATTACCTTCGGGATAATATGAAGTTTAGGCTCGAGGACTATGTTCAGCGGGGCCATAACTACGCCATCGTCGACGAGGTGGACTCGATCTTGATCGATGAGGCGCGGACTCCGCTCATCATCTCTGGACCGACCGACACCGATGTTGATCGGTACTACATCATCGATGGCGTCATTCCCTTGTTGCAGGCGGACATCGACTACACGGTCGACGAGAAGTCTCGGGCAGTGAACCTTACGGACTCCGGCGTGGACCGAGTCGAGGAACGCCTCGGCATCACGAACATCTACGATTCGCAGAACATGGAGGTTTTGCATCACATCAATCAATCCCTGCGTGCTCACACCATCTTCCGGCGGGATCGGGACTATGTGGTGCAGGGCGGCAAGGTGGTCATTGTCGATGAGCACACGGGTCGCCTGATGTCCGGTCGGCGGTGGTCAGATGGCCTGCACCAAGCCATTGAGGCCAAGGAGAAGCTCGAGGTTGAGGCCGAGAGTCAGACCTACGCGTCCATCACATTCCAGAACTACTTCCGCATGTACGAGAAGCTTGCCGGTATGACGGGTACGGCTGTGACTGAGGAAGAGGAGTTCCAGCAGATTTACAACCTGAATGTGACGGTGTTGCCCACCAATGTGCCGGTTATTCGGGATGACGTGGACGACATTGTCTTTAAGACACAGTCTGAGAAATACATGGCTGTGTTGGATGACATCGCGTCATGCAATGAGCTCGGTCAGCCCGTCTTGGTGGGTACGGTCAGCGTGGAGAAGTCGGAAATCGTATCTCGACTTCTGCGTCATCGTGGCATCGAGCACGAGGTTCTGAACGCCCGTAATCACTCCCGTGAGGCCGATATTGTCGCCGAAGCGGGGCGCTTGAATGCTGTGACCATATCAACGAATATGGCTGGACGGGGAACCGACATCAAGCTTGGCGGAGACCCAGAGTTCTTGGCACGGTCCCTGACCGGTGAGACAGAAGGCGACCCGGCATACGAGGCCGAATTGGTGAAGGCCCGACGCCAGACCAGTGACGAAAAGTTGAAGGTGATTGGGTTGGGTGGTCTGCGCATTATTGGCACCGAGCGTCATGAGTCTCGTCGTGTCGACAATCAGCTTCGGGGGCGCTCGGGACGTCAGGGCGACTCGGGTTCATCTCGATTCTTCTTGTCTCTTGAGGACGACCTTCTACGAATCTTTGGTTCCGACAAGATCGTTGGCTGGATGGAGCGCATGGGTCTCGAAGACGATGAGCCCATCGAGCACCGTTGGATCACACGGTCGATTGAGAATGCACAAAAGAAGGTGGAGGGCCACAACTTCAACATTCGAAAGAACCTGCTCGAATACGACGACATCATGAACCTTCAGCGGAAGGCGGTCTATGCGATGCGTCGCCAAGCGCTTCAGGGTGATGGCACCCGAGACATGATCGTGTCGGCATGCGATGCGCTGGTCAGTGACCTGATGGCGGAGACCGTGTCCGCTACACTGCACCCTGAGATGTGGAACATTCCCACCCTCAAGGAACGCTTCCAGACCACATTCGGAGTGGACCTGTCGATCTACTCGGATGACGATTTCCGAGACATGGCCGAGACTGAAATTGGTGGAATGTTGAGAGAGCAGGCGATGGAGGTATACGGCAAGCAAGAAGCTGAGCTTGGCGCAGAAGCCACCCGGCAAATCGAGCGC
>CAWVVG010000096.1:0-10752 GCA_963932775.1 uncultured bacterium | reverse complement strand
CACACCCTGGACGGTCATATAGGTCATGTCTGGTAGAATTGAAGCCTGCTCTTCAAGGCCCGTCCAGACCATCCAACCTACCAGACCAATCTTGATGAGGCTCTTTGCCAGCTCCACAAGTGGCTGCGTTGAGAAGAAGATCCGCTTGATACCTGGAAACGGATTGAGCTTCTCTGGCTGAAACTTGATGGGTTCCTTGGCAATCGCACCCCGCCCCTGAATCAGCCCGGTCAACGCCGCCGTCAACCACAAGACAGCCAAGGGAATCGAGAGAATCGTGAACAATGCCATCACGACTTCATTGGCCAAATTCATCACGATTGGAATGGTCAGGTCCCCTTCCGGAATGGAGAGCATGGCAAACGTGAATACCCCTTGAATGCCAATGGCCATGTTCTGCAAGGACAAACTCAGCACCAGGGCTGCAGCCGTCAGACCGACCGTTCCATCGACTTCCTTTGACCGAGGGACGTCACCCTTGTCACGGAACTGCTGTCTACGCAGTTCCGAGGGTTCATGGCTTTTTTCCTGTGCTTTGTCTTCTTCGGACATGCCTTACCTGGGTCCCACGTCCATCTCAGCAAGGACCATAGGGACCCGCTCGATGGCGCTGGAAACGAGCGCATGGTGCGCTTCAAATTGGTGGGGCAGGATAATTTGAACCATCCAGGTACCTGCCACCATCGTCATGATCATGCCCAAACTAAAGAAGATGTTCATCTGAGGTGCCAGCTTGGTGAGCACTGCGACAAAACAGTGAATCACAAATACGAGTGCCAACACTGGGCCAGCCATCGACAATGCAGCGGCCATCATCTCGCTGAAGATAACAATCCAAAAACGGCCACCACCGATGGGGTTCACCACCGAACCCGGAGGCACAATGTGAAAGGTGTCGGTGACGTTGATGAGCAAGATGAGGTGCTGATTTGTCCCAACGAACACCCCAGCCGCCAGAAGGCTGACTAGGGTAGCAATAGGACCGTGGCTTACCTTGAGCATGGGGTCAAATAGTTGCGCCGCACCGTGTCCAATCTGGTTGCTCATCAGGTTGCAGGCGAGCGCCAAGGACCCAAACATGAACGTGACCGTACCACCGATAATCACCCCGACGACCACCTCCGTCATGATTCCGAAGACCAACAACCCCATGGTGGGTGTAATGGTGGCCATTGGCACCATCGGAGCCACAAGTGCCGTCAAAGCCAAGATGCAAAGGATTCGTGTCATGGCCGGTACGCCCCGAGCACCCAGCGCCGGCATGATCATGAACACTCCCCCGATTCGGGAAGCGACCAAGCCCATCGTAATCAGGAGTTCGGTGGACATCGTGGCTAGTTTTGAATCTGACTAATGGATTCGAAACTCTGGGTACCAAAGGCGACTGCCTGTTCAAGCATCCAAGATCCCATGAGCAGCAGCACCAAGAACACCGCAGTAATCTTCGGTACAAACACCAGCGTCATTTCATTGATCTGGGTGACCGCCTGGAGAATGGAGATGAACAGTCCGACCACAAGCGCTGCGAACAGCGGTGGACCACAGATGGCCATGACTGCCCAGATGGACTGCTGACCCCACAAGATTGCATCGTCGATTCCCATTTTAAACGCCTCCGAAGCCGGCCGCCATGGACCGAACAAGCAAGTTCCAACCATCCATCAACACAAAGAGCATGAGCTTGAATGGAAGGGAGATAATGACCGGCGGCAGAACCATCATACCCATGCTGAGGAGCACGTTTGCGATGACAATGTCGATGACCAGAAACGGTAGATAGACCTTGATTGCAATGATGAACGCAGTCTTCAGTTCCGAGAGAACGAAGGCGCTCACAACCGCAGTGGTCGGAATGTCGCTTAGCTGCTCTGGCGCCGAAAGTCGGCCCATGTTCATGACGGCCGATAGGTCATCCCGCCGGGTGTTCGAGAGCATGAAGCTGCGCATCGGCAGTGAGGCCTTTTCGAGCGCAACGGAAGTTTCCATTTCGCCTGCCAGATACGGCTTCAGGGCCGTGTCATTCACCTCTGTGAAGGTGGGCTGCATCACCAAGGCCGACATAAACAGTGCCAGCCCAATGAGGACCTGGTTTGGTGGTGCCTGTTGCAGCCCGAGGGCCTGACGAAGCATCGAGAAAACGATAATGAACCGAGTAAACGGGGTCATCACAAGCAGGAGAGCGGGCACAAACGTGAGTGCCGTCATCATCATGATGAGGCGCACGGTGGTCGCTACCGGCATGTCGCGGACCTCATCCGCCATCTGGCCCACACCCTCCGCAAACGGGTCGGCTGCTGGAGTGACGCTCACAACCTCTTGAGCAAACGCTATAGACGGGACGAGCATGGCGGCCAGCACAATAATGAATCGAAGCGAGTTCATGCCAAAATCTCCCGGCTCGAGTACGCAGACTTTCCTGCATGGGTGGAGTCCAGCTTACCTACGGTCTCCCTGCGAGCGTGGTCCCGCTTGGCCAGCACACTCTCAATGAGGTCTTCACGGTTGGGCTCGGGTACACTTTCAGGTTCCGTTGAGTCTTGAATACCGTATCGCTGAGCGGCCTGTTCAAGGTGCCCACCAAAAGTCCGGGGCGCCACATGCAGCTGGGAGCGTCTCTCATCGGGGTCGCCCAAGTCATGCGCTACCGAATCGGGATCGGGACCCACAAAAGAAACTGCGTCGTTGCTAATGTTCGAAGGCGCTGCAACAGCAACTTCCCAGGCACTAACATCGGCGACCAAGCGTGGCGCACCGCCTCCAAGACCCACCAACAAACGACGCTTGCGGGAATCACCATCGTGAATCTCAACCAAAGCCAGCGCTCCGTCCTTGCCCATGGGCTGACGAGAGATCACGTGAATGGCTTCCACTGGAACCTTTTGGCTCATCACCCGACCGCGAAGAATCAGCAAGACGCCGATGGCCAGCAACCCAAGTGGAATACTCCACCATGGCCATGCAGCCTCAGATACTGCTTGGACGGTCTCTTTGTCCGCCTTGGTCAGTTCACCGGCGTCCTCCGCCAATTTTCCGAACAAGCGGTCGAATGCTGCCGCCTCCTCTGGGCTCTCAGATGCAGAAGCTGTTGTATCAGCTTCCACTTCTGGACCCAGCACAGGCGCCATTTCGGCTTCCTTCTGGTCTAAAGTCGCGGACTCATCCCCTTCCGCTATGACGAGTGACTCGGCATTAGCGGTTGCTTCAGTAGCGGTGAGGATGAGCGCAACAAACAGTGCGCTCAGTTTCATTGTTTTTGATTCCCCGAGGAAGAAATGAGTTCGGTGATCCGAAGCGCCATGCGCTCTGCCACCATTACAAGCTCACCACGTGCAATCAGCTTCCCTCCCACGACGACGTCGAGGGGCTTGTCCATGGGCTGATTCAATTCGATGACATCGTCCGTGTCCAGGGCAGCCAAGTCTCGAAGGACCATACGGGTCCGGCCGAGTTCGACCACCACTTCGACAGGAATGTCTCCGAGAAATGATGCCTGGTTCTGATCTTGGGTCTCCGTCATGGAGCACCTCCCGGGGGTTGCTGATGTCACCCCTTCGGACACCCTGTAAGAAGCTTTAGCGGCAACGCAAAAAAAAAGCCGACTCTAAAAAGTAGCCGGCCTCAAACCTTCATTTTCATTAACAAAAAAAATTACACTCGGCGCTGAAGTTGTACCGATCTGTGGCCTTCCATTTCTCCGGGCGACCCTTCAAATACTGGTTTTCCATTCGCCCGGACCAATGCCGAACGCAGACTTCCAACGTCCAGGGTGTCCCCTACCTGCATGGCTCTGAGTTGGCTTACACTAAGGGTTAATGTAGCCAGCTCCGCGACAAGCTCTACTTCAATGGGCAACAAGGCGGTCAGGTCCACCACAGGTACTTTGTCCTCGCGCTCGATCACCATTGGGCCTGCAAGAGCCCGAAAGGCCTGTACGGGGATGGCACAGCACAGCAACCCATAGGGGTTGGTGGGTGGTCCAAAGTCCAAGGTCGCAGAGAATACTTCGGTGTTCCGAACATTTCCAGTCACCGACCGAGGGCTCGATGCGGGTGCGTCCGTCTCAATCCGAGGTACGGGGGCGATGGGCCAACAATCATGAAGCTCGCTGACCAAGTCACCACAAACTCGGTGTGCAATCTTCTGCTCCACCGGTGTCAGGGCCTTTACACCGCCCATCTGGTTTTCCTGATCCGGATCTTCACCCAACATGGTACCGACAATTCGGCCAAGCAAGGCACCCTGCAGAACAACCATGCCGGGTAGGCCCAGTGGATTGAAGCGCAACAGTGAGTATATCGATCCCTCTCGGTACTCCGTGTCTTCGAGCACGACCCCGAGGGCCTTCACCTCAACCCCGGCAACCCGGACGGGTATGTCGACGCTAGACCGGTTGACCAGACGAGCGCGGACCCTATGGGCAACCAAGCGAAAGAAGTCTTCCACCGCCGGCATGGCAGTCTCCGCCTCTTTGCTACGCTGGGTCAACAGCTGGGCAGCGCTCTCTCGTGGGCTGGTATCACTCACTGGACCACAAACTCCGTGAAATACACTCGACGAACCTGAGTCGGCTCGAGAACCGCATTGATCCGTGCATGGATGTCATCCTTAAGACGGAATTTTCCATCGATGCCTTCCAACTCGGTGTAGCTGTAATCGCTGGCGAGCAAGATGATGGAGTCGCGCAGCTGTGCCATGCGCTCATCGACCTTCTCCGCACTCGCCAAATCGCTCTCCACCTCAATTTTCATGGCCAAAATACGGCCCGATGAGTCTCGGAGGTTGACGGTATAATTTCCAAGGTTGGTCATGTCGGTATCCACCGACCGCGAACCTTCCTCTGCTTCGTCGTCCGCATTGGCTGCCGCCTCTGCCTCCGCCGCAGCCGGATCAGCATCGGCAGTCAGTGCGCTGACTGCCCATCCAATGAGCCCACCTATGGCAAGTACCCCCAGCATTCCCAAAATCATCGGGAGCTTGCTGCGGTTGCCTACCTGAATTTCATCGCCGCCTTCGGCATTTTCATCTTTCTCAGCCATCGCTACCTCCCGATTGTCGGGCTCAATTGCTGTACTACTTCGTAACCGCTCGGGTTGTCAGATTGGATTATCAACTCAACTCTCCGATTCCAACTGGAATTACCATCTACAATGTCGGCCGGAGCGTGCTCACCTATCCCCCGTGCCTGCATATGCGAACCTTCGACTCCCCTCTCCTCTAGCGCCTCGACCACACTCACTGCACGAAGCGCAGAGATCTTCCAATTCTGGGAAGAGTCTCCGGTGCCATCGGTGTGGCCTTCCACATAGAGATTCACATCCTTGCCTTTAAGGGCATCCGCAATATCTGCGAGCAACCCGTACGATGAGGGATGAAGTTCCGTGGAGCCTGGTCCAAATAAGATTCGGGGATCGAGCATGACTCTTACTTCGGTCCGAGTCTTACTCATCTTGACTAAGTCGTCCGAAATCTTTTTAGACAGAATCTCCCTGAGCTTCGTAACGATCGGTTTTACTTGATCTTTTACGCTTTGTGACTCGCTGGTATGGGCCGCAGGATTCTTTACCGCTTTCTCTGGATTGGGTGAATAACCACCCACACCGAATGCTCGGCGAAGCGACTCTATGACCTTGTCCACACGCCCAGGGCTCTCAAAGCTCGCCATAGCCAAGAGCATAACAAAGAAGGTCAGCAGCAAAGTCACCATGTCTGAGTAGGTAACCATCCACAACGGAGCGCCTGGTGCTCCCGGCTCTTCTTTCTTTGCGCGCTTCTTTGCCACTTAGCCAGCCTCCTGGAACCTCTCGGACGGAGGCAACTGCACATTAAGTCGATCGATCAAGAAACGTGGACTTTCACCGCTAAGAATCGACAACAACCCTTGAGCTACCAGCGCCTTTTCGGCCAGTTCCGCTGAATTTCTGCGTTTCAACTTCTCACTGATGGGCATACAAAAAACGTTGGCGATTACTGAACCATAGAAGGTGGTCAACAACGCAACGGCCATAGCGGGCCCAATGGAGCTGGGGTCGGTCATGTTCTGGAGCATCTGCACCAGACCGATCAGCGTACCAATCATGCCCAATGCCGGCGAAGCACCGGCCAAATAGTCCATGAGTCCAATGCCCACCTTGTGGCGTTCGTCGATCTTATCGAGCTCGCTGTACAGCACGTCCTCGATGGCTTCCGGATCATGGCCATCGACGACCATCTGGATGCCACGCTTAAGAAACTCGTCATCTTGGGTCCTGGCCACATCCTCGAGCGCAAGAACCCCCTCACGACGGGCCCGGGTAGACATCTGCCGCATCAACGTGAGCAGCTCCTCAGACTTCTTTGACTCCTGCTTAAAAGCCTTCTGAATGCCGATCATGCCGCTCTTTACTTCAGACGTAGGGTACGCCACGAACATCAGGAAGATTGTGCCGAGCACAACGATCAACATGCTGGTCAAGTCGAAAAAGATGATCAGCGGCGAACCAATCATAATGCCCATCAGGATCAACCCGACGACAACAATCAGTCCAATAATCGTTCCGAAATCCATTCCTGTGCCTCAGCTACGGTTGTCGGATGAACGACGTAAAAACTTGAGGCCTCGCCTTGGGCCCGAAATAAAATAGATATTCAAAATCCAAACTCCGCACACGAACTGTTCCAACTTCCACTCACGAAAATACATCAGCGGGTTCACCAATAGAACAGAGAGAATGAAAAACATTGGTCGTGCATTTCTAAATAAACGAAAGGGGGACATGCGCCCCCCTTTCTTAAGTTTCTCAATTAAGCTGCTTTAGAGCAACTGAACCAGCTCTTGGAGCGTTCCATCGGTGGTGGTAATCACACGAGCATTCGCCTGGTAGGTGCGCTGTGCTTGAATCATATCCACGAACTGATCCTCAAGGTCAACGTTTGCCTGTTCCAGGGCGAAACTGATCATAGAGCCGCGAGTACCGGTTCCTGGGGTACCCACCGCAGGGTCACCAGCGAGGTTTGTGGACTTAAACATATTTCGTCCCACTCGCTTCAGGCCTGCGTACGAAGGGAACTCCGCCAGCGTGACCTGACCCAACAAGATGTCTTCACCGTTGGTATAGGTACCGTGGATACTTCCCTCCTCGTCTACGGTCATCTGAATGAGGTCGCCTGACCCAAAGCCATCCTGGATGACACCGGTAATGGCCGAAGGACCAGAGATGGCCCGAATATTACCCTCGGTTTCAACCCCAGAAGAGTCCAGACCAAACTGGAACTCAATGTCACCATCGTCCGCACCAGTGAACTCCCAAGGAAGGGTCGCCGAAGTGTTGACCTGGGTAAATGCTGTCATTTCACCATTGCCATCGAACTTTAAAGTACCTGAGGCAACCTGGAAGGCCTTGTCCTCGGTCTCACCCACCTCTCCGCCGTCAACTACGCTGTACCAACTCCAATCACCAGCACTGGTCCGCTCGAAGGCGGTGGTGATGGAGTGTGGTGTACCGAGTGAGTCGTAGATCGTAACGGATGTAGCAAAATCGGCTGCAGCAGCGAAGTCGTCAATGGTGTCGGTATTCCCATCAAGCGTGAAGCCACCACTAAAGATGGGCGTGGTGGAAAAGTCGGCCTCACTGGACAGAGTTGCCGTCAACTCGAGTGCCGATGTCGGGTTCTGTTGGAGCGCGCCATTGTCTATCTGAATGTCGGTGACAATCGTCGAGAGGCTATCTTCATCCGCATTGAATCCCTGGAGTCGAGCTCCTGAAGCGGACACGATGAATCCACTTTCGTCCATGTAGAACTGACCGTCACGAGTGAACAAGGACCCCTGGTCACCTTGGTCTTTTAGCTGAAAGAAGCCATTGCCTGAGATCGCCAGGTCGAGTGCATTCGAGGACTCAACGATCGATCCCTGACCAAAAAGGGTGGTCACTGTGTCGGTCGCTCCACCCGTACCGATCTGGGTCGGCCCAGACAGTCCCATGGAGTCTCTCGCAACCAAGTCGGCGAACTGCGCTCGTGCGCCCTTGAAGCCAACGGTATTAATGTTGGCGATATTGTCGCCGATAACGGCAAGCTTTGTTCCGGCCATACTTAGGCCAGATGAAGCGGTGCTCAAGGTACTAAACAATGACATAGTGATCTCCCTAGGGGTTGATTGATCGCTCTAAATGAGCGGTGGAACGTATGGTCACTTCAGGACCACAATCAGCCTCCGCGGGAACAAGTCCGTTGGTCCGGCTATGGGGGCGTTCCTCCCCCAAACTTTGGTTCGTGCCCTACCGCACGACGAATGTTGAATCGATGTTCGTAAAGATGCTTCCGACCGCTTCGTCGCGGGTCATGGCAGTGATGACGGTGCGACGCTGCACTCCGACAATGAATGCGTGGTCGTCGTAGAGCACGAGGCTTTCCTTGGCTCCTTTCGACTCCAATAAATCAACCGCTTCTGAGATTTCTGTCTGAGCGTGCTCGTCGATTTCGATGCCACGGCTTCGGAGGCGGGCGGTGGCATGGCGCGACCAACGGAGTTCACCGGTCTTCTGAGACTCCAAATGGTCCCGGCTCTCGTGCTTGGCAAGGAGACCATCGAGGGTCTCACCAAAGCGACCGTCGATCTCACCACGCGCGTTGCCCGTGCCGGAAACATTGGGGCGAAAATCCCCTATGTTTACACCAATAATACTCATCTGGATTCCTCGGAACCGCCGGTTTCGACGCGAAGAATCGAGGCCATGGCAATCTCCACCCCATCCACGTAGGGCACCGGGGCTCCAGTCGCGTAGGACATCTCATTCACCCTGCCCTTGAGCAGGCTGTTGACTTCCACTGGTTGACCACTTCCATCAAAGGCTGTGATCGAAACTGTATAGGTTCCCTCAGGAGCCTGGACGCCGTGAATGTCCTTGCCATCCCAGGTCCAAAAATCTTCACCCGCAGGAATATCAGACAGCTCGGCCCGAGAGACCACCTTTCCTTCGGCATTCTGAACGGTCACGGTCATCTGAGCCACGTCACCACGTGCGTCGTAGTGAATCGGCTGTGGACCGTCTCCATCGTACGGAACCAGATTGCTCATTGCGGTGACATCCCGGCCAAGAAGCTGGGTCATCGATGCATTATTCATCGACGTTGTCGCAGCATACAGATCGCCAAGCGCAGTGTTCACGCCCATTAGTTGCTCAAGCGATGTGAACTGCGCGAGCTGAGCAATGAACTCTTCGTTTCCCTGGGGGTTCAGTGGGTCCTGGTGCTGCATTTGAGCCACCAACAACTTCAAGAACGAATCCTTACCAAGGTCACTCGATGCGTCCACACTCGCTGATTCCGCCTGCATACCTTCGTAGCTGCTGACGTTTTCAATTCCACCAATCATGCGACACTCCTTGGGAACCTGTTCCCGGGCATGTCTCTTCGGATGATTGCGTGAACCCTTTTAGGGCCTGAGGTGATTTTTTTTAATAAACATTAAATTGTTTCTAAAACGACAAATCCGCCAGCTCCCAGGTTTCCCCAGAAGCTAGCGGATGAGCAAGCCGACCCCACCCAAACGTAGACAGTCAGCCATCGTGATTGCATTACACGATACGATTCACCAGGCGCGAAGTAGAACCAGTCTGTTCAAGCTCTTGAGCTCCAACTAAACCAGCGTCTGACTCACCCCGGCGGGATTCCTTTTCTTGATTCGTTTCACCGATTCCGGCATCTTCTTCGCCATCAGCATCTTGACCCTCTGCTGTGAACTCACTGAGGTCGAGCCCCTGATCAGCGAGTGCCTCCCCCATCTCAGCTTCCATGTCTCGGAATGAATCCAAAACCTCTTGAGGCGTCCGCATTCGAATGGTGACCTCATCTCCATCACGGGTCATCTCGAGTCGAACCGTTCCAGCTGCATCGTCAATATCGACATCGAGTTGACTCGGATCCTGCACGATGAGCTCGGGAACCTCATTGGCTTCAATATTTTCTGCGTCAAACTCCATGCCTTCCATCAATGTGAGCTCATCCGATGCAATCTCAGCATTCTCAAGGCCCGCAATCGCTGCGATCAGTTGGATCGGTGTCGAACTGGTCTCAACATTTCCGTTCGACTGAGCGCTTGATGCCCCGCCGACCGGCCCAACAGGCCCCAATTTTGTGGTCGGTAGACTGGGGCGCTTGACCGACTCAAAGGACTCGACATCTTCAGAAATGGTTCCAAAAGTACGGGTGTCCTCAACGGCATTGTCGGTAAACGTTCCTTTCGAACCCTGCTGGAGTTGGGTTTGTGAGCCCGCCCCTGTTGCTGAAAGCGATGCATTATTTCCATTTAGAGCCTGACCTGAACCCTTTGGGTCTATCCCGGACGAAATCGCACCCTGACTCTGTAGAGCGGAACGAGATGTATCGCGCAGCTCAGCGGCAACAGCATTCATCTGTGCCTGATTTTCCAACTGGCCCAACACCTGTCGAATGGCCTCGAGACGTTGTTGTCCGGCTATGACCTTGGGATCAACAACCGAAGAACTGCGAACACGGATGACCGCGTCCATGGGATCTGGCCCCGTATTCGTGGACATTTTTGAGAGGCCGTCCGAGCCCAGTCCGGATTGTCCGCCCGGGCCCTTCGGCGCAGATGGACCGGAAGCTTCGGTTTGGTAAGGAGCTAAAATATCGGAACCAGGGGTGGTGACCAAGCCGGTCATCAAAGGCGTGGATGGCTTGTTGGCCGCCGCATCCACACGCCCGTCGTTCGGGTACTGCGACCCGACCACGATAGTCTTGGTCGAGTCTGAC
>CAWVVG010000095.1:0-10766 GCA_963932775.1 uncultured bacterium | reverse complement strand
CGGTGTCTTCGGCGTCTTCGGTGTCTTCGGCGTCTTCGGTGGTCTCGGCGGCTTCGGTTCCTGCTGTAGCAGCGCCACGCGAACCTCGCGGCACGCGTCCGCGGCCTTCGGTACTTCAAACGGACCCAGTCGCCTCCTTGCCAAGGACTAAATCAAAGATGGCGCCTATGGTTCGTGCATTGCATCGGGCTGATGTCGCACCTGACCCGGTCTTTGAGCGGCCCTTGAGTGCGCGGGCACCCGTCGCTAGCCGCCCAGTCAAGACTCGATCCGGGCTGTTTGCTCCAGAACGGAGCGTTTTGACTCCAGACGTAGTGGCTACCGACGTCACACAGGACGCCGTGCCCGCCGTTGCGGAGCGGACTGCAAAGCGTCGTTCAGCCACTGCGAATGCCATCTTGCGCTCAGAAGTAGAGACCACGAGTCCATCGGCGGCGCCATCACAGGCTGCACCCGCTCAGCGTCGCGTGGTGCGCCCGCATCGTTTGTCCCGAACCACTTCAGATGTGTACGCGCCTGAGGCTGTGACCTTGGCTCAATCGGCTGAAACACCAGTCGAACATGCTGCGGTCCGGGCAGACTCTGGACCCGACCCTGTGCGTGCCAAGGTGTCGAAGGGTGCCGAACGATTTGTGTCGCGGATGTCCAATGACGTCCAGCCCCAACGGGGGAACCAGCCGACGATTCGCCGTCCTCGCGTGGTTGCTCCAATGAGCGCTTCGCAGGTTCTGGCTCCAATGAGTCCCGACGCTGACTCTAGGGAAGAGGCCGACCTCTCTCAGGGATTGCATGCAGCTGCCCGTGCGGACCGCACATCCGTCGTGGGTCGAAGCGCGCGAAAGGTAATCGAGGCCAGTGCGTATAAACCTCAGAAGGCACCCGTCGTATCGGCCCAGAAGCGCCAGGTTGAACCTAAGTTTTTCCGAAGCCCCCTGTCCCATATTCAGGTTCGAAAGGGAACGGGCTCCGTCCCTCAGACGAGCAACGCCCGGACGGTTACTGTCGCTGCAAGACCCGAAGGCAGCGTAGGCCCCGAGGCGACTCATCGGGAAGCGGCTACCGCAGCAATCGGCCAGGTTCAACGGGCTTGGGAGCGGAGCGGGCGCCCATTGGACTGGACCCAGGCTCGCATTGAAGTGATTCAGGTTGCTGGGGCGCCAGCGAAAGTCAGCGCCGAGCCAGCCCGTGCCCAGCGTACCGTCTCAGGCGCATATGTCCCGGTAGCAAGCCCAAGTCGAACGCGTGGCGTTACCCGAGGTGCGGCGGTCATGACCGAAGGCACTACGCTTGCTCAGCCCAGTGCCAGCAAGGCACCGGACCAAGGCCAAGCGATGGCGCCCAGTTCAGATCTGGCCATCGACCCGACCACGCCAGATACCCGCCCCCGTGCAGGTGGCCATCGCACAGGATTTGATTCGACCATGGGGGCCGTTGGCACAGGCCAGGTGCACGGCTCCATGCCGATCTGGGCTCAACGTTCCACTGGCCGGCCACGGATCGCTGGCGGGGACGATCTTGTTCAGCAGCTGGCACGCGCTGCGGCACCTGAAGATGTCGTTTCCGTTCTAATGAACCAGAGTGACAGTGCTCGGCGGGCCACATCGAGCCTGCCACAGCCGGTCGTGCAGGTCATTCAGCAGATTCGAACCGAAGCGGCTCGGGCAGAGGGAGAGGCACAACAGGCCCAGAAGGGCGAACGCAAGATGATGGAGACCGAGACGGTTCGCCAACGCAGCCAGCGTCGGCAAGGTGTGCGGTCGACTACCCGGGTGGCCCGAGGCATGACCGGCATCAATCCAGGGGGCGGCAGCGCCCGGGGTTCGTCGGCTTCGGCGGACCGTGTCAGCAAGCTTGCGATGCGATTGCAAGAGCTTATCGCCATGGCCGAGAGCCAGAACAGGGGCGGTGCTCGACAACAAGTAAGGATGGCGGAGGACTCTGGTGCAGCCAAGTCCGAGGGGCAGTCGGCCCCGACATCAGCGGAGGACGCACGCGATGCGTCAGCAGACATAGACACCTTGGCGCGTGAGGTGACCGAACAGGTGACGCGTGAACTCGAAATGCGCCGTGAACGGCGTCAGGAGGACCAGGATGGCCGAAGCATCTGGTGGTAGTGGGGTAAGTAAGGCTGAATTTCACGCGGAAGGTGCGTGTGGGGGCTCGAAGAGCTTCGCAGTTCAGTACAACCCTAAAGATTTTAAATTCGACAAGAAGGTCACGTGGAAAAACCACGATGACATGGGCCAAGAGGCGTCTCTGGAATTCCAGAAGGTCACACCGGCAACCATGTCCATGGACCTTATTTTCGATACAACCCACGACCAGTCCGATGTTCGGACCGTCTGGGTGAATCGTCTGTTGTCGCTGACCAACCCAGATGTGACGCCTGTGGGCGGGGAGGCCGGCAAGCTCGACAAGGCACGGCCACCGATCGTTCGGTTTGTCTGGGGCAAGTTCGAGATGAAGGGTGTGTTTGAGTCCCTCAACGTGTCCTACATGATGTTCACGTCGAACGGAACACCTTTGCGTGCAAAGGTCTCGGTCAAGATGAAAGAATGGAAGCCGACCAAATTCAAGGACGGAGAAGCGGGTGCTCGTGCGGGCTACGGAAGTGCTCCCACCCAGCTTGTGACAGTGCAGGCTGGCGAGACCGTATCGTCATTGGCGGCCAAGCATGGAGTGGATCCAAAGCAGTTGGCTGAGGACAATGGATGGGATGACCCGCTGGAAGACGTAAAGGCCGGTGTCATTGCACTGATCAAGCGAGAGGCGAAAGCCGCGCTGCCTGGGGTTCCCGAGTCTGTCTGGAAGAAGTTCTAAGAGGTGGCCATGGCCAAGGATCGCAGCTCAGCTACCGCGTATGAAGTCACCATTGGTGGCCAGCGCTTTGTTCAGACCAAACGCGACGGTCTGCAGCGTCTGGAAATTCATGAACACGTAGATATGGTGACCATGCTCGTGATCGAGCTGGGTGGTGCCGAGGAACAGCCTGCGTGGGCATTCAAGGTGGGGGACCCGGTTGAATGCAAGGTGGGTAAGGGTAGCAAAACCATCTTTAGGGGTGAGGTGACTGCCCTTGAGCCTGGATACCAGGTGAGTGGCATCACGAGCATTACGATTCGTGCACTGGACCATATGCACCGCCTTGGGCGAGGTAGGAAGACCCGCTATTGGGAAAACCGAACGGACTCGCAAGTGGTCGAAGAAGTGGGCGGGGAGTGTGGCCTGGGTGTGGATGCGGACGGTACGCTGACCATGCGGGGCTACATTCTTCAGCGCAACGAAAGCAACGTGGCCTTTCTCAAGCGTTTGGCTGCCCGGAACAACCGGATTTTACGGGTCGAAGACGAACTGTTGACCTTTAAGAAGCCTTCCTTTGAAGGGCAGAGCAGTGTGGTGGAGATGGGCAAGAGCCTGCGCTCCGTTCGTTTTGCCTTCAACAGCGTCGATCAAGTGCAGAAGGTTGTGGTTCGCGGATGGGATCCGATGACCAAGCAAGAGGTAGAGGGTTCCGCTTCCCCAGGGGACTTGGTTCCCATTGGTGGCGGTGAAATTGGGGCCAACATCGCCTCCTGTTTTGGCGAATCCATCGCTTACGTCACGGACATTCCAGTAACTAGCCAGCTTCAAGCGACGGCGCTGGCCACCGCTGAACTCGATCGGCTGGCGCGTCAATTCTGCCGAGGCACCGCGGCGATCCAAGGTGATGACACAGTTCGGGCAGGAACTATGGTTGAATTTACCGGGCTCTCAGAGGGGCAAAATGGCAAGTTCTTCATCATTGCCACCCGTCACGTGATCTCGAACCGAACCGGGTACACCACCGAATTGACCTTTTGTAGCAATACAATGGGTACCTGACGAGGGGTGACATGAGTTCGCAGAAGGAATTTCTTGGACGGGGCTGGTCCTTTCCGTTTCAGTTTGATTCGGCTTCAGGCGCAGTGGGGTTCTCTGAGTTTGAGGAGAACATTCGCCAGTGCATTACAGTCATCTTGGCGACCCGGCCTGGGGAGCGTCAGATGCTTCCAGACTTTGGTTGTCGAGTCCACGAGTTGCTGTTTGCGCCGAACACCACGACCACTGGCCTTATTGCAGAGGGACATGTTCGCGATGCTCTGGATCGATGGGAGCCGCGTGTGGAGGTGGAGAGTGTCAATGCGGCGCCGGACTCCAGCGGTGCCTTGAGGGTCGAGGTTTTGTACCGAATCGTGGCTACGGATACCGTACAAAACGTTGTACATGTGGTATCCAACTCAGACCAACGTTGAATAAATTTGAGTACACCGCACGCGCGTGAACCATGCCGATAAAGCCTCCAAATCTTGATGACCGCCGTTACGAGGACATTCTCGCCGAAGCCGAGGCGTTGATCCCTCAATATTGCCCGGAGTGGACCAACCTCGGTGACGCCGACCCTGGGATGACCCTGGTCCAGTTGTTCTCGTGGATGACTGAACTCACAATTTACCGTTTGAATCGGGTGCCGGATAAGACCTACATCCACTTCCTGAATTTCATTGGAGAAGAACGCCAGAGGGCAGAGCCGTCCATCGTTCCTGTGACCTTCGAGCTGTCGGCCCCAGGCTCCATAGAGCTTCCGCCAGAGACCAGCGTAGCGACCCGGCAACGGGAAGACTCCCCCGCGCTCGAGATGGTGACGGTGGATGGGATCACCCTGCATGACAGCCGCATTAGTCGGGTCATGGCCGTCCGTGGAGGCAACTCGCCCGCGGTTCGTGAGATGCCATTCGGTGTCTTCAATGGTAGCGGAAGTGTCGTGACGTTTGGCGGTGGAAAGGGCGCACAACTCTTTGCTCTCGATAACGTAGAGGATGGTCCTGAAGCGTACACGCCGTACCAATACCTCTACATCGCCCACGATGATTTTAGACTGATGAACCTCGACCCAGAGGCATCTGGCCCCAAGGGTAGGCTTCGGATTCGCCGATCCAGTGGCGACGAATTGAGCCTGATTCCGTTCTTCGACTGGGAATACCCCAGCGCATCGGGTTGGCAGGCCATCGAACTCACTGAGGAACGAGAAGAGCAGCTCGGTATGCGAGAACTCAGCTTGGTGACGGACTTTTCAGGAATCGTCCCCATCGATACGATGGGGATGGGTGACCAGGTATTTGCGCTCCCAGAAACCGTCACAGACAGCAACTGGTGGATTCGTGGCCGGTTGAACTACGAGCGATGGCTCGCCAACCGGATGCTGGATGACCTTGAAGTTCGGTGGCAGGACGATCGGGGTGGAGAGGAGCGAGCTCTGCACAATTGGCGTGTGCGGGCATCCGGTCGAACCTTGGAATTCTTCTTACAAGATCTGCCCCCAATTCGAGGCGGCTGGACCGTAAAACTTGCGCTCGTTGATCGAAGCTTACCTGCGGGCCTCCGCGGCTACCTTCCGGTTTACCGGTGGTATTACAGGCGGGGCGAAGGATGGGAGGAGATTCCCGGAGACCGCGTTCGGGTTGAGGGCACACAGGTGGTGCTGACGGGACCCATGACGGACATGGCGACCGACGGGTTCAACATCCGTGCCGAGCGAGTGGAGACGGCTTTCTTGCGGGGCCTGGCGCCTGATTTGGAACTGGACATCAATTGGCAGCGCCCTGTGCGGACCAGCCTGATGTGCGGTGAGGATGTTCGCCGCCTTGAAACGTTACCCGCGACCGAAGGTCCCTGGTCTCCGTTTCAGATTTCGCCGGTGCTACCACCCACGATTGGCCGCAAGCTGTTCATTGGGTCCGATGTGTTCGAGAACCGCAACGGCTCGCCTGTGGTCATCGAAATCGAAGTCGGCTTTGAGATGAACGGTGAGCTGATTGCAGAGCCCACGGACCTTTATCAAATGCAGCTCTGTTATCGGGCTGAGGATTCCTGGCGGGTGGTGTACAGCCGCAACAAGACGTGGGCCAAGTTTACCTTTGCTGATTTGGATAAAGACGGCGCCAAGCGTGAAGCGCGGCGAAAGATTCGCATCGTGGTGGATCCCAACAAGCACTTGAAGGACCTTGCGCGGCATCAGCTGGGCGACGTGGAGACGACGTGGCTTCGGCTGGAGTTGACCAAGTCCAGCCTCTCCGGTCAGGACGAAAATAAGGAAACCCATCCCATTGTTCCGCGTATTTACGGCGTCGTGATCGGCGTCGACAAGACCATTGGGGACGACACATATGAGGAGCCCTTGCCCGGTCCCCGCATGGCACAGCTCGACTATCGGGAACGGAACCGTCGCCTCACCCGTGTGGTCACCCAGGCCACGGGTCGCCTTAACGAATTCTTCCCATTCTATCGGTTTGTGGACATTGAGCAGCCAAACCAATCCCTCTACTTGGAGTTCGACAGGCCCTTGCCTAAGGGAGCCCACCACACGGTGCAGTTCCGGTGTCGGGGTGAGGCCTTTCTACCCGAGGGTCTGGATGTGGAGTGGGAGTACCTCGAGAAGCGCCGCGGTGGAACCGGTTGGCAGCGTCTCCAGATGCTTCATGCCGATGAAGACGGGCAAGGTGGCTCATACCGGATGAACGGCACAGGCGCATTGGAGTTTGTGCTTCCAGACGTACCGGCATTGGCCGACGAGGGCTTCTGGTTGAGGGGACGATTCGCACTTCCAGAAGGTGCCGATGTTTCTCAGATCCCACAGCTTCCACCGGTCACCCACATCATGCTGAACACCGTGGACGCGGTGAACGTACACACCATGCGAACGGAACGGTACTCTGGCTACGGGGTACCGAACCAAGTGGTTCAGCTCCTTCGGAAGCCCTTGTTTATTCACGATGGCGCCGAGCAATCGACCTTCCCACGTCCAGATTTGTTCCGGGACATAGCGGTCTTGGTTGCCGAAGATGGTCGAGAACAAACCGAATGGAAGCGCGTCGATCCTGCGGAAATGCTGACGGCTGGGAAAGATGACCGGGTGTTTGTGGTCGACCCTGTGGAGGGCACCGTGATGTTCGGGAACGGAATCCGGGGCCGAATGGCGCCCGTAGGTTCCAACAACATCTTGGTGGACCTGTACCGGGTGGTTCCTGGCTCTCGGGGGAACATTGGTCCAGGTGAGGTCAATATTTGTGAATCACTGGGCGACTCTGTGCGTGTGACGAACATTCTCCCCGCTACGGGAGGCCGTGACGCTGAGACCATTGATGAGATCGTCCGTCGAGCGCCCACATTGCTCACCAGCAGGGACCGCGCCGTTACGCGTGCAGATTTCGAGACCATCGCCAAACAAGCCAGCGGAGAAGTGGCTCGGGCAGCCTGCAGTGGAGACATGGGTGACGATGGCGAAGTCGGCGTTGTAATCTTGCCCCACAAGCGATCCGGAGAGCAGGTTCCCGACCCCTTCTTGTCTGCAGGCCTTCGCGATCACGTGGCGACCCACCTCAAGCGGCGGTGTCTCATCAACGTGAACCCGAGTGTGCGGTTGGCGCAGTTTAAGCCCTTGGACATCTCCGTTACCTTGCGGCTTCGCCCGAATGCGAATGTGATCCACGTTCGCGAAATGGCAGAGACTTGGGTGCGTGCATTTCTGGACCCTTATGAGGGCGGACTAGACCGAGACGGGTGGGCATTTGGCGGGACCCTGTACGCCCAAGATTTTGCACGAATGGTCACAGATATTGGTGAAGTCCGCCACGTATCTGATGTGTCGCTGTACACGGAGCTCGGTGCAGCCGAACATCCGCTGCCAGGGTGGGAACAAGGCCAGGGAGATTCGGAACTGTTGCTCACCGAGTTCGACCTGTTTCATGTGAAGCGTGTGCGGATTCAGATTGAGGACAATCGCGGGTGAGTGCCAATCTTCCGCAACGATACGGAAGCCTCCCCCCTGCGTGGTCGACGGGAGACTACGCATACCTGGAGGCTATCGTTAAGATTGGCTTCCCGGTCGAAGATGCGGTCACCTACCTCAAGCGCCACATGGGGAATCAAGTCGGATATCGACTGGTTCAAGCCGCTCGTGGTGAGGATCCAGGAACCGTCCGTGCCATCGAGGTCCAGCCGGTAGATGGCGGCGATACCATTCATGTCGTAGCCGAGCGAACCCTGCCTGATGGCACGCCTGCCAGCTACTACACGCCCGTGGATTTGGTAGAAATTCGCGCCCGCGTAGAGAGTGAACTCGGTGGGCCGATTCCGCCATTACAGCCTCGGGACAAGCTCGTTCTGCATGTTCCGGTTGCCAGCTATCTTCGCTTTCTGCCTGGTGTGTTCCAGGGAGCATCGCCCACGACTGCTCGTGAAGTTCAGCGGGCCACTGAGCGCTCGATGCGCCAATGGGGTGAACGGGACGAAGTCAGTCTGACCGAATTCCAAGGTGAAAACGGCGACCAGTTTCGACGGTTTCTATTCATTTTCCAGCACCTCATGACCACCGTGACTGAGCGCATCGATGGATTGCCGCAGATCACGAACCCCATGGTGGTGGACCCGAAATTTCTTCCCTGGCTCTCGTCTTGGGTGAACTTTGGGCTCGATGAGGCCCTGCCCCTGCATCAGCAGCGAGAATTGGTTCGTCGGTCCATCCGTCTGCATCGAACACGAGGAACCCGGGCCGGCATCGAGGAGATGATTCGAGTCTTGACCAGCGCGCCGGTTCTGATCGAGGAGCATCATGCCCCTCAGCCTTGTGTAGTTGGAGGAATGACTCTGTCCGGTGGGAAAACCATCGAGGGTCGATACCTGCGTGGTGAACCACCCGCCCATTTTTTACTCCGTGAAAATCGGAAATCCAGCACATTTTTTGTGCTTCGCCTGGAGGGTCAGTCGGCCTTCCGGAAGCGTTTCGGTGAACGAGCTTCTGCGGTTCTTCGTCGGATCACACACATTGTGACCCGCGAAAAGCCAGCACACGTCTCGTTTACATTACAGTTCGACGATAGCGGCACGTCGTGAAAAGAGAGTACTCATGAGTGAACAAAATTTGACACGACTTCGGCCCTTTGAGGGCCTGTGTTTGACCTCGGACGACCTGCTGGACGAGCAGGAATACCACCGGTCCAACCATCATCGGCACAATCTCTACATGCACGGCCACGGTATTGTTCAGGGCTTGCAGGTGGAGATTGGACAGAAGCGAAAGAAATATGTGGGCGTGATCGAGGCCGGTTTTGGTGTGACCAGAATGGGCCAGGGTGTGTTGCTTTCCGAACCCGTATCCGTACCCCTTGAAGTCCCCAAGAAGGACGGCGAGTACATGCTCTGGCTGTTCCACGTCGAGGCAGCGGTGGAGGACGATGGGCGCCCAGTGTTTGATACCAGTGAAACCAAGCCTGCCCGGATTCTTGAGTCGGTGGCACCACGGCTACACCCAATAGAAGAAGAACAGGTGGATGCCGTCGCTCTGTGTCGAATCAATGTGCGACTGGGTCGTATGGTGCAAGTTCGTCTGCCCGTGCCACGCTGTGGCCGCCAGGCCCGAGCTGCCGAGAGTTACCTGAAGCCTCGTGTGGTTGAGTTCATCCGAGTGAACAAGACCGTGGTGCAGAACCTGTTTCGTACCGCTTTATTGAAGGAGATGGGCATTGGGGTTCAGGCCTTCCAGTCGGCTCTGGTCTCCAGTGAGTTTTTGCTCATCGAGGAGGGGACTTCGGACCGGGTCTTGTACCGAGTCGCAGGTTCTCTGATTGGCTACGCGCACGACTTCTTTAGTCCGCTTCCTAAGACCATTGAACGGATTGAGAAGTTCAAGGAATTCGTTCGTCGCGTCAACGCTGAGGTCCCCGGTTCGGACCAGGGCGACGAGGTGTGGCTCAAGTGGTTCGATAAATTCGAGCGATTATTACAGCCCCTCGGGAAGATCTCTGACGAGCTTGAGAAGACCGTCGAAGCCCAGCGGTAGTAGACTGCAGCCATGTCAGCGGACGCACAAATAGTCAGCGTGCGGGTTCAGGTAGTGGACATGAAGCCATTCACCTTGGACCTAAAGCTACCGACCTACTTGCCAGCCAGGGATCTCACCCAGCGTATCGCTCGGGATGCGGGTCTCGAGGCTTACTGGGAGGACGGCCGACGGCGCCTGTATTGGCTGCGGGCCCGAGGACGCTTGGTCGATGATGGTGAGACCTTGGCGGATCTTCAGGTAGTGAATGGCGAGCTTGTGTACCTCTTGCCGGAACCCCCTTCAGGTGGCGGTGTGCTGGAGCGCCCGCCTGCGTACCCTGAGAATCGTGGGTATCAGGCCAAGGGTACCGTGCTCTTGTTATCGAATTTATTGGGCACCATGGTCTGGACAGTCGCCTGGGGTGTGGCGCTGGCTGAAGCCCGGAACAACTGGACCGTGTCTTTGCCCGCCATCGCCCTCGGTTTGTTCACTACCAGCTTTGCACGTCATGCTTGGAGCGGTCGTGCCAGTCGGTTTCGGGTGGCCTTCACCAGCCTTGCAGTGATGGTGCCGTGCGTTGTTCTGGCTTTGGCGCTGGCCGCATTCGTCTCTGGGGACCCGGTCTCCGACGTATTGAGACAGGGCTTTGCCAGCCTTGTTTTTGGGATGATAGGCGTCATGTTTGGCTGGCTTGCTTGGTGGGGTGCCGTAGAGCCCCTCCCCAGCCGAAAGGTCACAGAAGAGCAAGCGGCCGATGAGAGCGTGGCCGTTGTTGACTGCGGTCTTTGTGGCCAGGTTGTTCAGCCCGATGTTCGCGCAGAGTGCGTTTACCGGTGCGGACGGTTCTTTCATACCGGCTGTCTTCGCGCCCGCACGTCGGTCTACACAGGCGACGATGACACGTGTGCTGTGTGTGGGGTGACCGTTGGTT
>CAWVVG010000094.1:0-10766 GCA_963932775.1 uncultured bacterium | reverse complement strand
CTGCAGTAGGCCCAGCCACCGCCGCTTCGATCTGAAAGATTACCCGATAGCCGCCCAAACCAATCTCTGCGCCATCGGCCAGTATTGCACGCTTGGTGGCCAACCCGTCGACTGTGAGGCCATGGCGAGATCGGTCAATGATCTCGTAGGAATCGCCTTTATGCACCACAAAACAATGAGTGCGGCTGATGGCATCGCCGGGGATAGCAACATCACAGCTGTCCGCACGGCCAATGCTCGTGCGCCCTTGCTGTATGCGGTACTCGATGAGTTTCTCATCTCCTCGATAGAAAATTAAATTCGCCATGACACCTCCCTCGGTTGTCGTCCGAGAAACCTTCTTGCAGATCGCATGCCACCCAATGCCTAAGGAAAGCTTACCATTGAAGGGAACCGGATCTTGGCATGACACGACTCACCCCGCTGTTGGGCCACCGGCGACCAACTACCGATACCTGACGAACTACCGACACCCATGCCAACATCCACCATCCAAATCACTCGACTGCACCAGGACTCCACAGACACTCCTGCTCTAGAGGGAACGACCGAGAATGGAACCAGGGTAACGATCTGGCCCGGCGTCCCTGCGAATGTTTCGGTGAGCGACCACCCGAGTGTCTCCCGTTTTCTGGGAGCAAGTATGCTGGATGGTGAGCCCGTCTGGCTCGAGCACCGTCCCGGGCCCTGGGCACTGGCAGACCTCGAGCGAAAGATCGGAGAGGCCGAAGCCTTGGAGTTGACCGCACAGCTTGTCGATGGTCTCGCGAGCCTGCACGCCCACGGACTGGCCCACGGAGGGGTGAATGAGCAAGCCGTGGTCCTTCACTCCGATGGGCGACCCTGCCTGATCGGTACGGGCCGACGGGACGGCTCACCTAAGGACGACCTACGGGACTGCATCGCCCTCCTCAACCGCATAGCACCCGAACCATTTGAACTCGAAGAACCCCTCAACGCACCGATGCTCTCCGCCAAATTGCGAGAAGTAATCATCGAACGAGACCTACCTGGGTCCGAGCTGGCTCAATGGCTCAACCTGCAGGGGCGACCTGTGCACTCCGCCGATCGAACGATATCTCTTGAATTGGCTCCTTGGGGATCCATGGACGAGGTCCTACCCGACATTGGCCTCGACCCACCCGGAAGGGGGCTGCTCGATCGGTGGGGTTGGTCCGACACCAACGATGAACAGACCGACGACCCAACAGAAACGGCCGATCTTGCCGGCACCCACACCCACTCCAGGCAGCAACTGCTCGACCGAATGGAGCGATACTTTGACAGCGCGCTGGGACGATATCAGGCGAACTACCAGCCGCCTGGGTCAGCTTTTCGGGCCCTCATCTTGAATGAGCCATTGGACCCAATCCCTCTGCAGAATGGCCTCGCACATGCCTCCATCCACAATCCCCAGGATGAGGCGGAGAGCACCGCAGAGGTTCCACCACCAGAGTTCACCAATCCAAGCATGGAGTTCACCGACGAAACAACGGGGACCACCGGCGATGTGGTCACCCCACCCATTCAAGCATCGGTGATCACCGGATTACTGATGGCCACAGTTCTCGGGATGATTGGTGCAGCGATCATGCTGATCGCTGTGGCGATCATCCTCGGCGATGTTTTTTAGATCCGGTCCGGCGGGGTTTCTGCGTTGACCGAGGCCTCTCAAGCCCCCTCTACTTCTCGGGGTACACGTCGTGAACCCAGGCCCGATAGGACTCAAAGGTGCCGCCAACTATGCTCTCTCGCATCCGGGCCATAAACGATGCATACCAAGTAAGGTTGTGAATCGTGGTCAATGAGGCCGCGAGAATCTCACCGACGCGAAACAGATGGTGAAGGTAAGCCCGAGTAAAGCGAGTGCAGGTGTAGCAGGGACACGAGGTGTCCGGTGGGTACATGTCGTTTCGAAAGCGTTTGTCCGTGATCCGGATGCGGCCCTTATCGGTGTAGAACATCCCCGACCTGCTGTGACGTGTGGCGATCACGCAATCGAACATGTCGATTCCACGGGCCACGCCTTCCACAAGATCCAACGGGCGCCCAACACCCATCAGGTACCGAGGGGCCTCGACAGGCATCGGCTCCACTGCGTAGTTCAGAACCTCACACATCTTCTGATGACCTTCCCCCACGCTCAAGCCACCCAGAGCGTACCCATCGAAGCCAACCTCCGTAATCTGCTTGGCGGAACGGGCTCGGAGATCCGGCCAGAAGCCTCCCTGGATGATCCCGAACAGGGCTTGATCTTCGCGGGTATGAGACTTTTTGCAGCGCTCCGCCCACCGCGCTGTGCGATCCACACTCTCGATGGCTGCCGTTTTTTCGGTACCGAAGGCCAGACACTCGTCAAAGTTCATGGCGATGTCCGCGCCCAACTGCTGTTGAATGTCCATGGACTTTTCCGGAGAGAGAAAGGTCTTGTTGCCATCCACCTCGTAGGCAAAAGTGACTCCTTCTTCCTCAACCTGCGTCTTCTTCAGAGAGAACACTTGGAATCCGCCAGAATCAGTGAGAATCGGCAGGTCCACATTCATCATCTTGTGCAAGCCACCATGCTTGGCAACCAAATGCTCCCCAGGCCGCTGAGACAAGTGGTACGTGTTCGCCAAAATTATTTGAGATCCTGTTTGATCCAAATGAAGTGGGGAGAGCGAACGAATCGCCCCCTGAGTGCCCACCGGCATGAAAACAGGCGTCTGAATCGCTCCGTGTGGCGTGTTCAGGGTGGCGGCTCTGGCTGTGCCCTGAGTTGCTTCAATCGAAAATGGCAAGTGGTTCATGCACGGACCATATGCCGGTAGCTTCACCAAAAGCAAAATGGCATTACAATACTCAAGCCCAAAGGAGATCATCCAACCGTGGCTTTGTCGAAGACCCGTCCAGTTCCGTTCCAACCCGGCATGCGCTTGGGTGCCCACTACTCTATCGAGGGGTTGGTACGACTCGGTGAAGGACGGATGTTCTACCTAGCCAACGACAATCGCCCCGATCTCCCGACTAGAAAATGTTGGGAATGCGATGCAGAAGACTCCCCACGCCCTGAGATTCATTGCCTTCGGTGCGGTGCAGAGCTGGTGGTCCAACGATTCATGGTCAGCGTCCGGTGGGACACCGAATTGTTCAAACCATACTTGGACTTCCAAAAAAGAAACATAGAACACCCAGGCTTGGTGCCCACCCTCGACGTATTCCAAGTCGACCACGTCTTGTGCAGCGTCACCGCGTGGGACCAACAGACTTTAATGGTGGATGAAGGCGCACCAATCAACCGCGACCACATGGTGGACCTCGCGCTGCGGGGCGTTGGCCTGCTCGGTTTCTTGCAGACCAATGGCGTGGAAATTGCTCCCCTGACCCAGGCGAACTTCATCCGAACCACCGATGGAAAGTTCAAGTTCTTCGATCTTGAAATCCGCAGTGTTCAAGATGGGGCGCTGAGTCAAAAAATCTGTGAGGCAGGGCTCGAGAGCCTGGCCCGGACGATCAATCGCTTCACAGCGATACACGACTTGAGCATGGTCAATGCAATCGATGGTGCGATCCGTGGCCGCTACACCCGGCCCATGGAATTTGGACGAGCCATTGAGTCCGCGATGGATCAAACGCCCGATCCTCAGTCGCCACCCAATGCAGCAGCAATGACTGATGTTGGACTCCTTCGCGTCCTCAATGAAGACAACTGGGGCTGGACTCAACTCTCCCCCGACATTCGACTCTACGTTGCCGCCGATGGAATGGGTGGCCACGAGGCCGGTGAAGTCGCCAGCCGCATGGCTGTGGATACGATCTGCCGCGAGGCCGCAGCTCGGTGTGAGCGAGTAAACAAAATTACACCGGAGACCCTCGAGAACATTCTTGATGAATCCTTCCAGGCAGCAAACAATGCCATCAAGGATCACTCGGAACAGCTTGGCAACGACATGGGTACCACCCTCGTTGCCGCGCTGATCTACAAGAACTCTCTCGCCTTGGTCGCCAATGTTGGAGACTCGCGAGGCTACTTGATGCGGGATGCAGTCCTGCACCAAATCACCCGTGACCACAGCCTCGTCGCGCGAATGGTTGAACAAAACCGCATCACACCGGAAGAGTCCAGACACCACCCACACTCCAACATTCTGCTCCGCACAGTCGGAACCGAACGAAATGTAGAGATTGACATTTTCTCGGTGGAACTGGAACCGAATGACCGCCTGCTCTTGTGCTCCGATGGTCTCTGGGGTGAAATTGAGGACGAAGACATTGAAGCCATCCTGAATCACTACCAGGATCTCCGCGTCATATGTCGCGAGATGATCCGCGCGGCACACCATGGTGGCGGAAAGGACAACATCACCGTGGTCATGTCGGAGATCTACTGAACGCAGATCGAGCGGCTCAGTAGTCCAACGATCTCGGCTTGACCGAAGTCCAGCGCCCTCAGAACCTGTGGAGAAAGCCTCGTGAATCCACCCGAAGCCATCATCGATGTGTGCAGAGCCATCGCAGCTTCAGGTGGACAGGCCTGGTTGGTCGGCGGTGCGGTGCGCGATCATTTGATGGGTCTCGACTGCAAGGACTTTGACATCGAGGTTCACAAGCTTGAAGCGAGTCAGTTGAAGCGCGTCCTTTCGAGGCTGGGGTCCGTCAACGAAATCGGAAAGAGTTTTGGAGTCTTCAAGCTGACCATCGGCGGCATTGATTGCGATATTTCTATCCCTCGCCACGATTCTCAGGTGGGGCCGTCACACAAGGATATCGTCATCGTTGGCGATCCCTTCATGGGCCTCGAATCCGCTGCACGCCGACGGGACCTCACCATCAATGCCATCGCATTTGATCCACTCTCTGGAGAATATCAAGATCATTTCGGTGGCATCCGAGACATTGAGCGTGGGCGCCTGAGTGCAGTCGACCCATACACCTTCGGAGATGATCCCCTACGGGCACTCCGGGTCGTACAATTCGCCGCCAGATTCGGCTTCTCTGTGCACCCAGACTTGGCCAACTTGTGCCGAAAGATCTCGCTGTTGGCACTTCCGCCAGAGCGAGTCTGGGGCGAACTGGAGAAGCTTCTTGTGTTGGCTCCGGTTCCATCCATTGGGTGGAATCTCGCCCACGACCTGGGCATCTTGGCCAAAGTAATGCCCGAGATTGCATCCCTTCCGAGCTCGCCGGTCGCACAGGCTCTCGACCGGGCGGCGGCGCGCCTGATCGGTGTGGAAGGACGCGGGCGAAAAGCTGCTTTGATGCTATCTGCAATGCTCCACAACGCGGGCCGCACCCAAGTCGAAGTCACCCTAGATCGCTTGGGCGTGCACAAGCTCTTCGGGTTTCAAACCCGTAAGCGCGTCATCGAAGTCGTGATTCTCGCCCCCCGCCTTACCGATGAGGTCGACGACAGGGAGCTCCGACGCCTCTCAGATGAAACCGAGATCTTGCTCGTGGCCGAGGCTGCGTACGCGAAGTCTGGAAACCGTGCGGCTCTAAGCAACCTCAGCCGAGCCGAACAACTGGGCATCGCCCTCCAACCACTGCCCGTCCTACTCAAAGGTTCGGACCTGAGTCGCCGCGGCCTGGCTCCCGGGCCCAAAATGGGGGAAATGATGCGAGCGATCCGCGAGGCACAGATTGAGGGTGAAGTCGCCGATCGGGAGAGTGCGATCATCTGGCTCGAGGACCACATCCAGTGACCTTGACCCTCTTGATGCTCTCCACGGTGGCCTTTGCCGAGCCGAAATTTCAGGTACTGATGCACGACCGGGCGGTCGCAGGACAACCCATCGAGTTGGCCATCCGCATCACCAACCCCGATGCCGAAACTGCCCTCATTCCCGACCTCTCCAACCGTCCATGGTTGATTCAGTTCCAGACTGTCGACCCGTTGGGCACCAAGCGAACCTTTCACAGCACACCGCCCACCGAAGACCCCGGCACCATGCTGAAGATTGAACCTGGAGAGATTCGCCAGACACGCTTCGAGGTCCCGACCAGTGCGTCTTGGCACACAGGGGCTGCCCAGATTTCTGTGTTCTTCCACGAAGAGTCGATTGGAAGCCATTCAGTGGCACTTGTGAGCCTGCCACCGGAGGTCGAAGCCGACACTGCGACCCCGGTCGACCAGACCAAAGGGGTCGCATCTACACTGTGGGGTGTACACAGGGGCGACGGTACCGACCTGTACTTGGGTGACGGACCCACAACTCAATACCTCAGCTCGGTGCCCGGCCATGTACGACCGCAACTGAGCGTGTCTCGAATAGAGCAACACATCGGCCGGTGGATCACCTGGACCGACGAAGCACACACCGTGGTCTGGGCGGCACAGCAAGATGCCCACGGGCTTCAGGGTCCACCCATCCGGCTGAGCCTTCCCTGGCCCGGAGCCACCCAGTGTGGGCGGGCAGCCACCGACCACTCTGGCCGTTTGGTCTTTCCAGCCTGTGTGCCCTCACCCAATGGAAAAACCAACCAGTTGTTGGCCGCGGTGTACACCAAGAACGCACCCATTCAATTTCGAAAGGTCGCAACATTCAAGCCAACACTCATCTTGACGAATGTGGATAGTAGTGGCTCTGTGGAGTTTGTCTTGGTTCGCGAAAATGCGATCGATTGGGCCCCTCTGGGAGCCGACACTGCACCGGCCAATCGACCCGTTCCCATCGAACGTATCTGGAGAGCCCAAGATCAGGAGAAGGTCGTCTCCGCCTCGCTGAGAATGGGCACTGGAGCGCCACCCGGCCCAGAGGTTCAGTTCTCCTTTGGTGACGAATCGCCACCGCTGACTCGACCGTTTCCTCGGCGGAAATAACAAAAAAAAGGCGACCCAACTGGGCCGCCTTTTCTCAGCTATCAAAACAATTAATCAGCACAGCAGAGGTCTGTTTCCGCACACCACTCGTCCCGGTCCAGGTTGGCGCCGTCGTCACCTTGACCGTAGATCTCATCGCAGAGATCATCATCCACGGAATCCTCATCGCCGCACATCTCAGGATTTGCACAGCAGAATGCGCCAAGGGTCGCGTTGCACTGAGCAGCCTCGAGCTTGTCAGTGCAGGTCTTGGTGTTGCCTGATGTGTCCAGAGACTCACCGGTCACGAAGCACTCTGACTTGTCGATGCGGGCGCAACGCTCGTTGACCACAGCAACCCCAAACGACAGAATTCCGTCGTCCACTGGAAGGCTGAAACTATCGAGCACCACAGTGAATTCTACGCCTTCCTTTTGGTCGGTGTTCACGTTGCAGTACTCAGGAGTTCCTCGACCGGCGTGGGCGTTGTCCATACCGGCCTGAGAGCCGGTTTGGAAGCAGGCGCCATACTCGATCTCGACGACCTCGCCCCTGGAATCGCTGTAAAATCCAGTGAAGTCACCAATCTCGACACCCGGCGAGCCCGTGTAGTAGCTGCTCATGCCAGCGAACAAGTCCAAGTCACCGTCATCATTGTAATAGTCGGGGTAGGCGTACTGATCGTTGCGATCGGCAGGTGCCACCGACTGGGACCAAAAGACCGTCTCGGGGTCGACAACGATGCACACTTCGCCACCAGTACCCTTAAAGGTAAAGGTTGCTCCGCCGCGCCCGCCGTCTTCAGGCTGGCCCAGTTGTCCGTAATAGTAAGGAAGAGTACCGGTTTCCTCGACGTGCTTGTCGTACCGCTCTTGGCCAGTAAGACCATCGAGTTCTGGATCCGATGAATCCCACTTTGGGTCACCAACACTGTCTTCAAGGTTGGGTACGATGTACGCTAGGGTACCCTGCTGCTTCGCAATGAAGGAGTTGAGGGTATCGGCATCCACGGCCTCGAACTCACCGAGCTCAAGAACACCTGGAAATTTGTCCGAAGAAACTGGAACCAGTCCCTTGGCGTTGCGATCGCAGCCTGAAAGACCGCCGAAAAAGATGACACTGACCAATGCAATCATGGCTCAGCCCTCGAATTTTATGTTGAAATCGATGACGAAGTTGTCATCCGTGCTGCTGTCCACCACAAATGGGTCAGCGACCCAGTCACCCTCGTCGATGTACTGACCAGGATAGTTCAAGATGTCCGGATAGCTGGACCCTTTGTAATACTGCTCTGTGTACCGGTAGTGGTAGTCACCCTCCGACTCATCGCAGGTAGAAAAATTGTACCGGGCAGAGGGCATATCCACCCAACCCCAGAGTTCCATCTCGTCCACCACAACTGTGTGGGGGATGGTCACATCCGCTATATAGAAGTCACCATCAGCGTTGAGCCTGAAGTACGGCTTGAAGTAGGGAAGCACATCCTCTTGGGGATCGTCGTCGACGAAGGAAAGCTCATCGTTTTCCGTCACATACTCGGTACCGAAGCAGTGCTCCTGGTAGGCATCTGGACTCGTGACTTCACTTCCATCTGGGGCCACAATCGGCTCTTGCACAACATCTGCGAAGAAATCGATGATTTCGCCGTAGTCGGTGTACCGCCCAGTCACAACCTTACAGCGCAGTTGCTCGTAGCAGGCGTAGTCGAATCGGCCGACGGTGGTTCCGCCATAGGGGTAGGTATCTCCCGGCCTGTCTGCATCAAGGATTGGGCCCATCTCGGGGTGAGGATACGCGTAATCGCCCTCCTGAACCGAAGGGAAGGCTCCCAGATAGACCGGCCCAAGCAGGCCCATTTGATCGGTGATGTCCAAGATTGGGGCGCCGTTCTCGTCCACGGTGAAGCCGCCATCCATGGTCGGGGTACCATCTGAGTCGATGAGCTGTAGAGACTCCAAGGCCTCAACAGGGATTCTAACCAAACCGGTCAGATCCTTTTCATTGAGGTTTTCCTCGTACGCGCAGCCCCCGTACGAAAGGCCGATCAGTCCCATTGAAATAATGCGCATGATTAGAACTCGTACCGAGCGCCAAGCATCAATTCCACTGGAGCCTGGCGCCCATAAATTATCCAGCGGTTGTCGTAGGAAATACCCGCCGAATCACCCTGACGGTTGTTCAACAAGTTGTAAATCTCAGCCACGGCCCAGAGCTTTCCGGTGCGAACCGGAACGGCCTGGTCGAGCTTGAGGTTGATGGTCCACCACGCTTCTTCGCGATCGTATGTTCCAGCAGTTTGCTTGAGCATGCTTGACCCGTTGAAGTATCCGCCAGAGTAATAGCGGCTCTCAGGGTTACCAGACTCGTAGAAGACCACGCCACCAACACGGGTGGTCCATGGGTCATTCGGAATGTCCCAGGAGAACCCTGCGGACACATCGTGTCGAACATCCGTGAACAAGAAGCCATCGATGTAGTGCTTCACTTGCGGTGACACCGCGAGCACTGAAGATGGTGAGCTCTGAACCGTACCGCGCGAGTAAGTCAACGAATAGTTGCCCTGAAGTGACCAGCGATCAGCCAAGTTCTTTTGGAGGCCGAGGTCGGTCCGGAAGTAGTTCCGTTGGGCAATGTTCGGGCTGCGAAGACGCAAGCTCTGCTCAAAGGTACCGTCCCGCGAGCCGAGCGTATTGTAGCCATCCTCATCCCAGATGAGGTTGAGGTCGTCTGCGGCCCAGAGGTTCCGGGTGAACTTGCCTGTGAAGTACAACTGCATCGCGATATCTTGAACGAGCTCACGCTCACCACCGACACTGAACTCATCGGAGTGAGGAGAGATGACTCCCTCCTGCACCGACCGGTTGCTGTTCAGCGGCTGGTAGATGTAATCGTTTGAGGCGGGAGACTCGTACTCGCCAAAGTACTCTCCAAGCATCAGCTTGTAGCCTTGCCCTGACTGGCCCATGAACTGGGCCACCGAGAGGCGTCCGGAGTCGTTGAAGCGACCCGCAGAACCCACAATCTTTGTTTTTCCATCCGCCCAGGGATCCCAGATGACGCTGAAGCGGGGTCCGAATAGACCGACATTGACGATCTCGTCTCCGACATCGTTGCGCAGTACCGATTTATCGTAGCGGGTACCGAAGCGGAAAGTAAGATTGTCGACCGGCTTGTAGACGTCTTGGATGAACCCACCCCAGTGATCGGCCGTCGAGGTGAAGTCGTAAGGGCCTGTACTCTCCACCCAGTAGTAGTTGGAGAGGGTGTCTGGGTCGTAGGCAATGGCATTCAGGTCATAGAAGTAAACGTTGCCGCTGTTTCCGTAAGCCTGGGTCCATGCCGTGTGATCTGTTGCAATACCCACCTTCAGGTCGTGGGTTCCGGCGAACTCCAGCTGAAGGAGAGAGAACTTGGTCTCGACACTGGCGCGCCAGCGATCATCGAACAAGAAGAATCCCGCGTTGTCTCGGTCGAACGCGTTGGACTGACCCATGCGAGCTGGAGTCTCGAAATCGATGTTGTTCTCGAGTTCATTGGGCTTGCACGGGTGATACCCCAAGTCTTGAGCGTGAGTACACGGTACCGAGTACTGCTCAATGTAGGACTTCTGGAGCAAGGATTTGGTCTCGAGGAACATCTCTGGAGAGATGAACCAATCCCATTGGAGGGATGTCAAGAAGCCACCCTGAGCCTGCCGATACTGCGCCTCAGGCTTCACAAACCGGTCGCTCTGGTCGAGGTTGTCGATGGCGGAAGGATCCGTCTGACCAATCAGAGTGATCCGATGCTCGGCACTGGGCTGAGCAGTGATCTTAGTGAAGACATAGTGTCCGTCGAAATCTCGAGGGAGATCGATGCCCACGTTCGAAACGAGTGAACGGGTGAACTGGTAGGACGCCATGTACCAAACTTTATCCCGAACAATCGGGCCCGAAATCGTAGAGCCCGCCCGAATAACTTCGGATTGGGTGTCGAAATCGGTGGGAGC
>CAWVVG010000093.1:0-10835 GCA_963932775.1 uncultured bacterium | reverse complement strand
CGCCGTCGCCAGCGTCGGCGTCCGCATCAGCGTCTGCATCAGCGTCGGCATCAGCATCCGCATCAGCATCCGCATCGGAATCCGCATCCGCATCGGAATCACCGATGGGGTCGAAGCCGTCGGCGCCCGTATCGTCCTTGCTCTCGACGGTACATGCACCCAAAAACAAAGCTCCTCCAAGGAGCATCCAGCTAAATCGATTTATGGTCATTGTATTCCTTCCTTAATTTTATTGGGAAATCATGGAACGTGAATCGCATCACGTTGCGGACCGCACCATAGTTGGCTGATGCGTCACCCGCAACAAAAGTCGGCTACTGCCCTACCATTTCTTGACGATCGGCCTATCCAAGTACCCGGTCATCAAGCCCCACAGCAGGCTCAATCACATCTTCGATCAACCACTGAACCCATTGAACGAACTCAGCCATGTTGACGTGCCCGAGCACCACAACCCAGATCAGCCCTATACAGAGGGCAACTATCCAGTTTATCCGCTGACTAATCGGAAGTTCCATCAGATGTCGAACTTCACGCCCTGGGCGAGCGGAAGATCCGTGCTCCAGTTCAAGGTGCAGGTCTGGCGACGCATATAGGCCTTCCAGGAATCACTTCCTGCCTCGCGTCCGCCACCGGTTTCCTTCTCACCACCGAAGGCCCCACCGATCTCAGCGCCGGAAGTACCGATGTTGACGTTCGCGATACCGCAGTCGGAACCATGGTGGGCCAGGAAACGCTCAGCCTTCCGAAATGAGTCGGTAAAGATAGCGCTCGATAGGCCTTGTGGAACGTCGTTCTGCCACGCGATCGCGTCCTCGATGTCGTCGTACTCAAACACATAGAGAATCGGTACGAACAACTCTGTTTGGACAATCGCCATGTCTGGGCGCGCCCGGACGATTGTGGGTGTCACGTAGCTGCCAGGCCGGTCGAGCACCTCGCCACCAACGAGGATCTCGCCGCCTTCCGCCTTGATTGCGGCAATACCATCGGTGTACATCTTCACAGCATCATCATCGATCAGCGGACCCATCAAGGTTCCACTGTCCAATGGGTCACCGATCGGTACCTTCTTGTAGGCAGCGACCAGTCGCTCCGTGACCTCTGCTGCAATGGACCGATGCAAGAACAAGCGTCGAGTCGTAGTGCAGCGCTGCCCTGCGGTACCCACAGCACCGAACGCAACCCCTCGAACCGCAAGGTCCATATCGGCATCGGGCTCAACGATAATCGCGTTGTTACCGCCCAACTCAAGCAAGCAACGGCCCAAGCGTCCTGCGACCACCTGATTCACGCGCTTGCCCATCCTTGTAGAGCCTGTCGCACTAATCAAGGCCATTCGCTTATCGGCAATCATGGTCTCGCCCACGTCGGCGTCTCCACCGATGATGAGACCAAGCAGACCAGAGAAGCCGTGCTTGGCGAGTACAGCATCACACATCCGATGAGTGGCGATGGCGGTAAGCGGTGCCTTCAGAGAAGGCTTCCAGATGACGGCATCCCCAGAGATCAGCCCCACCATCGCATTCCATGCCCACACGGCATTCGGAAAGTTGAAGGCGGTGATGCAACCCACAATACCGAGCGGGTGCCACTGCTCGTACATCCGGTGGCCAGGGCGCTCGGAGTGCATGCTGAGACCGAACAATTGGCGGGACATGCCCACCGCGAGATCGGCCATATCGATGCTCTCTTGCACCTCTCCAAGGCCTTCTGAGAGTACTTTTCCAACCTCCATGGTCACCAAGCGGCCGAGATCATCCTTCTGGGCACGCATCGCATCAGCCATCTGGCGAACGATTTCACCCCGTTGAGGTGCTGGCAACACCCGCCAGCGAAGGAATGCTTCGTGTGCGGTCGCCACAACCTGCTCGTATTCTTTGATACCAGCAAGAGACACGCTGGCCAATGCTTCCCCAGTAGCGGGGTTGGTCGAGACGATGCTCTCGCCGGTGGAGCCAGCAATGGCCCCGCCAGCCCAGGCACCTGGGTTTTGAGCTTCGATACCGAGTCGGTTCAGGACGTCCATCATGGTGTCTCCAGTCGGGCATTGCCCCTTTGAGTTGGTGTCGGCGCCTAACCCGGTCAAAGGGCGATAGGCTATTCGACCACGGAGACGATTCATGCTTTGGCCAATACTCTGGCTCGGAAATGCCCTCGCACAGCAAGCCGTGTCATTGGAAATCATCCACACCGTCCACGCGCCCAAGCACCCTGCCCTCGTACTGCACCCCAATATAGACGCCGAGTCAATTCACTTGAAAGTGCAGTGTGGAAGTACACATGCCGCATATCTTGGTACCGCAACGGCCAAGAAATCCATCCGCGTTGAGCTGAAGGTTCCGGAAGGAAAGCATACCTGCACAGGCAGTCTCGATGGAGAGTTCAGCGACGGAACCTCGGGCAGCATGCCCTTAAATTTTGAGGTCATCGTTCAGGTTCCGATCCAACTCCAGGTCAACATGAATGACTTGGATCTTGAGCACAATCGTCTGCGAGTCCACGTGGACCGACCCATTGCACAGCTGGACATCGATGTGTACGGAGAGTCTGGCCAAATCATCGGACGTGGCCGTCGACCGGGTGGGGGCCCCACGCCCCTCGAGATCGAGTGGACGCAATCCGAAGGAGCCGTCACCCGGTTGGCGATCAAGGCCACAGGGCAAGGAGGAATGGCGACGGTGCTTGATCTCTTTCCCTGGTCCTACAACATTCCCCACGAGGACGTGACCTTCCCGAGCGGGTCGGCAGCTATTCCACATAGCGAGCGCCGTAAACTGAACGAAGCCAAGGGCCGCATTGACCAGACACTCAGTCGTTTTAGCGGCGGCAAGCTGGGCTTTGAGATCCCCATGCAGCTCTTTGTCGCTGGCTTCACCGACACCGTAGGGAGCACGGTGAGCAACCAACGATTGTCCGAGTCGCGTGCCCGAGCCTTGGGTGGGTGGTTCCGAGCCAACGGCTTCGACCGACCCATTCAGTATCAAGGGTTTGGGGAGCGAGGCTTGGCGGTGTCCACACCCGATGAAACCGACGCCCCTGCAAACCGAAGGGTTCTGTACATCATCGCTGCCGAGCCCCCGACACAGTCTACGTCTCTGCCTGGGAGCAACTGGAAGCGCTTACGGTGAGAACACAGCGAAGTCACCCGGCACACAGACCTCTGTGCGGGGCGTGCTCGCCGTCAAGTCCACCATGCAGATGTGAGATGTGCTGTCCGCAATCGCCCCCCGTGGGTTCGGGTGCGACGCGAAAACCAAGCGCTCCCCGTCCGCAGAAACAGGCGAATGGCTGACTGCGAATTGCTCAAAATAGTGCAGGAAGAACTTCTGGTCCATGCTCGGGTAAAAAGCCGCCAGAGCTTGAGGCTCAGTCTCACCGAGACGCAGCAGGCTCCAGTGGAGCTCAGCTGGCCCGCGGCCGTGGGTCACCAACAACAAACCGGTAGAGTCAGGCAACCAATAAAATGCCACCAACCCACCATCCAAAATTTTCGATACCCCTCCGTTCTCCAGGTCTGCCAACCACAGCCCTTGGTAAGGTTCCCGGTTTTTCGGTGGCGCCCCGCTGAAAGCCAGCCTGTGTCCATCGGGGCTCGCGACCACAGCCACCAAGCCCTCGATGCCCGTCACACCTTGTATGTCATTCCCGGCCCAGTCCGACACGCATAGAACGCCGTGTTTATCATCCCGTCCAACAAATACCGCCTGGTCACCGACCACAAGCGGCGTGCAGAAATTACCTGGCGATTTCCCAAACATCTCGTCCGGCGCGTCCCCTCGAACATCCCGCAGGACCAGCCGCGTATCGCCGTCATACCCACTGTGAATGAGTAGACGGTTTGCATCCGTGGTCCACGAAAAGAAAAGCGGAACGCCTTCCTCCATCACCCGATATGCGCCCACGCTCCCGAGTTGACATACACCCAGCGAAAGATGGGTGTCTTCCTGGGCAAGTACTGCAAGCTGTCGGGAGTCTGGAGACCACTGCGCATAGATGGGCATAGATCCATCGAGGTTGGTCAAGCGCTGCTCCTCGACTCCGTCCACTTCCACGGCGGCAACCCAGATATTCCCCTCACCGTCCGGACCCACCCGAGTCTGAAAACAAGAGAGCCAGCGACCATCGGGCGACCAGCATGGCCAGTTGCTGTGGTCTTTGGACTGGAGCATTCCCCACGGTGTCGGTGCACCTCCGCCTTCCCCAAAGGTGACCTGTTTGTGCCCAGTAGCGGATGCATCCATGGTCCAGATCTGCCGGTCTCCACCGACAAAGGCTACCCGTCCATCGCTCATGCAATGCCCGTCAACAACCGCCACAGCGCAAAGGCCTGAACACCAACGGCCAGAAGGGGCATTACCATGCCAACATTTGGTGCCGGGCGCGCCTTCATCACGCCAGCCCGATCGCGCACCAATTCCGCGTCGAGTTCATCTTTAAGCGATGCCGGCAGCCCAGAGTCCTGAGAGACAAGAGCGTACCCCATCGCAGCATCATGATTGGCACCAAAGGATGCCAAAGCCAAGCCGGTTCCAAAACAAGCCAATGCCACTGTCCATCCTGCTCCTCCCGTGAGCCACCCGTAGACCGCATAGACAATCAGAGCGCCACCGGACAAGAGCAGCGGGGCCCCTACCCATCGGAGGCGAGCGTGTCGGATGGCCCGGGCCACATCTTCAGTCATTCGAATCTCCTTTGCCTTCGGCCAACAAGCCGTTCTAAGACCAAACGCACACCGTCCGTGGACATGCTGGCCACACCTGGACCTACTCCAGCCACAAGCTGCCCGGCAAGTCCGTCTATAAAGGACTTGGCCATCATGGCCAAAGTCAACGGCTCTATTGCTCGAAAGTCAACGCCCGCCTGCTTCAAAAGAGCAGCCACAGCTTGGGGCTCTGATTCGACGAGGGGACTCACCATCTGCCGCCTAAGACCAACATAGGAATGCACCGCACCCGTGGAGGGCCACGATCGGGTGGCGACATCGTCCATGCGAGTCTCTGGGGAGTCGCGCACCACAAACAACCGCAGCGCAGCTCTCATGTTCTGTACTCGACGTTCGGCTTCCGGCTGATGGCGTGTCATTCGATGGCGATGGTGACACGGTAGACCCTTGCAATCAAGCTACACCCAAGCCCAGCGTGCTATCACATGTGGCAGGAGGGATAATGATGTGGTGCATGGCGCTTTGGACTGCGATGGCTTGGGCAGGAAACCCCGACGTACTGATCGGTGACTTAAAACGGTGGCAGCCCCTCCGATCGTCCATCACCGCGCCGAACATCCCGCGGAGCGACTATCAAGCTGCCCTCGACGGGAAGATTGTCTCAGGCATTGAGATCGTTGAAGACATCAAGGCGGCCAAAGCCTATGGCGTGGCGGTTTTTGACATCCCCATCGAGACATTCTGGAAGGCCATTGCCGACGAGGACCACCACGCCAACGCCCTTCCAATCACACACTCCATGACCATCGATGGCAAGCGCCGTTCACCGGACCACACCATCTTCCAGTTCATGGACATCCCCATACTGTCTGATCGCTGGTGGGTGGTGCGCATTAAATACAATGGTGGCCTGTACACCGCCTCAGAGCACCGGGCCTGGGAGCTCATCTGGGAAGACCGCCTAAAGGAGCCGGCCATGCGAGCCAAGATTGCTCCCGAATTGATCACCGACGGCATGCCCATCGCGTGGACCAAGGGTGCCTGGCTACTCGTGGACCTAGGACGGGGCCAAACTTTGGTGGAGTACCACACCTGGTCGGACCCTGGCGGGAGTCTCCCACCCGGACCCGCATCTCGTTTTGCAGCCGGCGAGGTCAAGGCCACCCTGCGCAGCATCAGAGCCTTTGCCAAGAATCATACGCCCACATGCTCTGGAACGTATGTACGACCGGACGGCTCTGCGCTGTGAAGCGCTGCTACTTCATCTGATTGGCGACACGCTTCAGTTCACGAATGTTCGTAATCTCGAACAACTTCCCTCGCACAGCGAAGGTCGAGAGCTTCTGTGCCTTGCGGAGGTTCTCTCCGTATCGATATACGCGACCCCAGAACCTGTCGTATTTTCGCTGGTTTAGCACCCGAACGAACCTGTCTTGGCCCAGATATTGGGTCACCTCTTTGGGCAGGCCATTGAATAAAGTCAAGAAGAACAGAAAGTTCAGATAGCTGCCGTTGGGGCTATGAAATTCCTTCCGATAGATCTGGTTGTACTCATCGTCCACAAAGCCGTCTTCGATGGCCTTGTGATAGAACTCGGTGCCCGGGTATGGCACCAAGGATGAGGGCAGCAGATTGTAGGGTGGAGGCAAGGTCCACAGAAGCCGAAGCCCCTTCATCACGTCCTCGGTGGACTCCCAAGGGTTGTCCAGGATCATGTGGTAGTCGGGAATCTGTATGAAGTCTTTGTACTTGGTGATGATGTGCACGGCCTTGAGGAGCTGCTCGTTGGTCATTCCTCGCTTGTACATGCGCATGGTGTCCGATGAGCCAGTCTGGATGCCAAGCTCGGTGAAACACAGGCCTGCATCGATCAGCGCCGAGTATTTGATCTCGTTGATGGTGGTGGGTGAGCATTGGGCCCGGAATGGCAGACCCACTTCCCGCTGCCACACATCAGAGAACTTCTGAATCTCCTCATTGGAGGTGGAAAAGAACACATCATCTTGGAAATGAATCAGACCGATCTCGGGGAAGCGACGGGTCACCTCCTTGATTTCTGCGACCAAATGCTCCACAGAACGACGACGCAGGTACTTCTGCCCCTTGTACAACTCGTGGTTGAAGGCGACCCCACAGTAGCTGCATTTGTGGGGACAGCCACGGGTGATCATCGTCTTGTAGGTGTAGCGGAGGTCTCCGTTTCGGTCGGCATACCGAGGCATCCGCTCGAGAAAGGTAGACCAATCCAGCCGAATGAGGTGCTGTTGGTCATCGGAATAAGACCAGTCGTCCTCGAATGTGTACTCCTGAAACGGGAGGGAATCGAGATCGGAGACCAGGGGACGATGGGGGTTGCTCACAACCTTTCCGTCGGGCTTTCGGAACCAAAAATTCCGAAGGTCAAAGTAATCTTCACCGGCCTCGATACGATCGACCAGCTCAAGGAGGGCGTACTCCCCTTCGCCAACAGCCACGATGTCCACAAAATCCAAGGCTTGCTGGGGCATCGTCGAGGGGTGGAAGCCTCCCCAAGCGATGGGCAGATCGGGGTGACCCATCTGCAAAGCTCTCGTGGCCTGAACCGCCACATCAAACATCGAACTCAAGAAGCTCACGCCTACAAAGTCAGCCGTTTCACACAGCTGAACCAGATCATCCACCATGGATTGCTCCATCTGCATGATGTGTCCTTCACGAACATGAAGGTGACTGTAGGTGTCTGCCGGCAAGAAAATCTGCCGGACGCTGTGCCCGTTCGCCTTCAGCACTGAAGCGAGCGAGCGAATGCACGGCGAATAATGGTCGGCTGGCGTGGGGTTGATCAGAACAACTTTCATAGACACCTTCACATTAAGTCTACCCACCAAAACCAACAAAGACAAAAAAGCATCCACATCAGTCCGTTCGATGCTTGCACCCTTACACCCGGGCGCGTAAGTGTACGCCTTACGTTCGAAAATAGGTCTTAAAGACCTTCACCTTCTGAGGATTATCCATGCCCACGAACTATCTGTTCACCTCCGAGTCCGTTTCTGAAGGCCATCCAGACAAGATGTCCGACCAAATCTCGGACGCCATTCTCGATGCCCACTTGGCCCAAGATCCAAACGCTCGAGTCGCATGTGAGACCTTGACCAAAACGGGCATGGTTATCGTCGCTGGTGAGATCACCTCCTCGGCACAAGTGGACTACCCTTCGCTCATCCGCAAGGTCGTCAACGAAATTGGCTACGACCACTCAGACAAGGGTTTCGACGGCAACACCTGCGCAATCCAGGTCGCTCTCGAGCAACAAAGCCCCGACATCTCCCAAGGTGTCACGGCAGGTGAGGGTCTGCACAACGAGCAGGGCGCCGGCGACCAAGGAATGATGTTTGGTTACGCCTGCAACGAGACCGAAGAACTGATGCCAATGAGCATCCAGTTCTCTCACGAATTGCTTCGCAAGTACGCAGACCTCCGCAAGGGTGGTGACATCCCCTGGGCTCGACCCGATGCCAAGAGCCAAGTGACCATGGAGTACGTGGATGGAAAGCCTACCCGTGTCCACACCGTCGTCATTTCAGCACAGCACGCAGCCTCAGCCAGTCTGGAACAAATCCGCTCCGAGCTCGAGTCTAAGGTCATCCGTACAACCATTCCGGCGGACCTGATGGACGACAACACCATCATTCATGTGAACCCAACCGGACGTTTTGTCATCGGTGGTCCCATGGGCGACTGCGGCTTGACCGGTAGAAAAATCATCGTCGACACCTACGGAGGGCACGGTGCACATGGTGGCGGTGCCTTCTCAGGAAAGGATGCATCCAAGGTCGATAGATCAGCGGCATACCTCGCACGCTACGCAGCGAAGAACCTGGTAGCCGCTGGCGCCGCAGACCGCGTGCTCGTGCAGCTCGCATACGCCATTGGCGTTGCGGAGCCCGTGAGCATCATGGTCGACGCCTACGGTACCGGTGTCGCCAGTGACGAGAAGCTCGCAGATTGCATCCGTTCTGTTTTCCCGACCAAGCCAGCCGAGTTGATTTCTTACCTGGGTCTGAAGCAACCGATTTTCCAAAAAACCGCTGCATATGGCCACTTCGGGCGGTCAGAATTCTCCTGGGAGAAAACGGACAAGGTGAACGACGTTCGAGCACATCTCGGCCTCTAATACTGGACCGGCGCCCGGCGCATAAAGAGACCGTCCACTGAGGCTGACACATGAGTCGCCCCCAGCGGACGGTCTCTTTTTGGTGCGCTATACGAGGCCGAAGGCCACGGCGTATAGCCATGCAACGGGCATCGTGAACAACAAGCTATCGACCCTGTCGTACAGGCCACCGTGGCCAGGCATGATTCCACCAGAATCTTTAATCCCACGGGCGCGCTTGAACATAGACTCGACCAAGTCTCCAACGACACCACTGACGGCCAGCAGACCACCGAGCACGGCCGCATGATGAAGCGGCATCATCGAGGACTGGCTTGCCCACGCAACCGAAGCGACCACCGTGAAGATCACTCCACCGTACACGCCCGCCCAAGTCTTTTTGGGGCTGATCCGCTCCAAGAGCTTCCGCTTCCCGAAAAACCGACCCGCGAAGTAGGCACCTGAGTCGGTGACCCATGTGGCCACAAGCACATACAGCACCCACTCCAAGCCACGGGGTTCAAAGCCCCGAACCAAGCCAATAAAGGCCAGGGCGCCACTGATGTATGGAACGGCCAGGGCCGTCACCGCACCAGAGAGAGCACCCTCCTCTGGGTCTTCATGGGCAAACATCGACCAGCTCAACAAGACGGCAACGCCAATAATCAAGGCCGCTGCGGAAATGATGGGTTGAGTACCCCAGCTAAGCTGAGCATAGATGGCCCCGCCCACCAAAGTGGTCACCGCCCATGCAGCACGCGGATGCTCGGGACTCGCAATGGGAGCGAACTCCTTGAGCACCACGAGCAAGACCAGACCGACCAGTGCTTTTGCACCGTCCACTCCACCGTAGATAATTACTGGGAGCACTAAAGCGAGCGCCACCACTCCTGACATGATGCGTGTGAGCATGATTAATCCTCTTTAAGCTGGGCATCGGTTCGCCCAAAGCGGCGACGACGACCGGCAAAATCTTTAAAAGCATCTTCTAACTGGGGCTCTCGAAAGTCCGGCCAGTAGGTGTCAGTCACGTAAATCTCAGTATAGGCAAGCTGCCACAACAGAAAATTAGAGAGCCGTAGCTCACCCGATGTCCGAATCAACAAATCGGGGTCAGGAAGGCCAGCAGTGTACAGACGGTCTGTCACCGCCTGTTCTGTAATCGCGTCCGGATCGAGTTTTCCATCTACAGCATCGCGCGCAACCTGCCGAACCACAGATACAATCTCCGCACGAGACCCGTAGGACAGTGCGAGATTCAACACCATGCCGGAGTTGCTGGAACTGTCTTTACACAGCACACCCAAAGGCTTCCGAACGAACAGGGGCAGTCGAGACATTTGGCCAATGACGCGAACCTTGATGCCTTGGCCCATCAATTCCGAGCGCTCCTGCAAGACATAGGTCTTGAGCAAAGACATCAATGCGGACACTTCGTCGGGCGGCCTTTTCCAGTTCTCGGTAGAGAAACTGTACAGGGTCAGCGCCTCAACGCCTCGCTTCCGACACTCGCGTACGACTGCACGAACGCTATCAGCGCCCGCTTCATGGCCCTTCGCTCGGGGCACTCCCCGGCTCTGAGCCCAGCGGCCATTGCCATCCATAATGATGGCAACATGCCGTGGCGAGGTTGACGCCATTAGACGTCAACTACCTCTTTCTCCTTGGCTGCAGCCACCTCGGAGAGGTCAACCATGTTCTGATCTGTGGCTTTTTGAACGATATCGTACAAGCGCTTCAGCTCATCTTCGGTGATTTCCTTGTCGTTCTCCATGACCTTGAAGGTGTCGTTGTACTCTTTGCGTACGCCCCGTCCACGGATTCGAGCATCCTCACAGTAGGCTCCACACTTCTTCACCAACTCTTGCCGGCGCTCACCGGTAAGGGCCGGCACAGGCACCCGAATAATTTGTCCGTCATTGGACGGGTTGAGACCCAGGCGTGCGGTCTGGATGGCGCGATCAATGTCGGTCAAGGTTGACTTGTCCCAAGCGTTAACCACAAGCATCCGAGCATCCGGTGCTGTAATGCAGA